>CATPBS010000031.1 GCA_955652715.1 uncultured Candidatus Udaeobacter sp. | reverse complement strand
TCACAATCAGCAGCTGATGCTTGAGGATGAGCGATTCGGCCACTACAGACCGGGCACCGCCGGGTGCGGCGACCTTTATGACCGTCACGATCAGGTGAGCAACAAGAATCAACCACTCCCGCATGCCCGAGAACATGAACGTGTCCTGATGACTTCACAAGTCTGTGACAATCCGGTCAACTACGGCAGAATTGCAATTTGCCATGGACACGCTCACCCTGCCGTACTTCGCTCGCCAGTTGAAGTAGGTCGCACGGCTGATCCCGTGCTTCCTCGTCAGCTCGCTCAATGCGAGGCCGGCTTCCCCTTCCTTTAGGATCGCGACGATCTGTGACTCGGTAAACCTTTCGCGGCGCGATCTGCGGATGCTAAGAAGGGATCGTGTTCGGCGAGCTCTGATTGTTTGCTGCCAACTTCCTGCGAAATCTGGTCTTCTATTCTATAAGGTCAGTTGGCGGAGCCAGAGCAGGCATCGGCTCCTCCCTGTGCGTGTTGGGAGGCCTACCGGCAACTGGCACGTATGGCCCATAGCAATCGGTCGAGGTCGAGCTTGGACAGAAGAAGAGACGGTGACCGGGATACAGTTGCAGGTAACTGGTTACTACGACGCCGACCGGCGCCGTGTCACCGAAGCAGTCCGGGTGAGCGTTGATGCTGGTGATCGACGCGGTAAGAACGTAACGTCCGTTCGCGAGGGCCCGGTCGGACACCTCGTAGATACCGCTCGCGCGCTGGCGCGCGCTGACGGAGTAACTGGTGCCATCGGGCCGGAATTCGACGGTCTCGCGACAGGGGCGTTCGGGAAGGGCAAGCCGCCATATACCCAGGAGCGGGTGACCCGCGCGTGGCGGCGCCGCCACAGTGCTGCCAGTCGCAACCAGGCATCCGAATAGCACGCCCAGTTTTGCCGGAGACACCATGCCCGTCCTGCGAGGGTGCTGGTCGACTGCCGCGCCACGCGGCCATCTAGAGGCTACGTCAACTCGTCGCCAGCGTAACCCGAGTGCGTGCTAAGAGGGTCATGTAGGCAGTAAACGCTATGAGCGACCCGAAGACCACCAAATACGTCCATGCGACACCCGCCAACGGTTGCGGCGGCCAGGTAAAGCGTTCCCCCATTAACAGCGAAATCACCAATAAGATTGCGCCCCCGCAAATCATTTCACTCGCGAAGCCGGCTGAGCCGGGAGCCATCCCCACCGTGCAGCTCGCTCTGATCGAACCAGACTTCGATGCCGCCCGCCCGCAGCGCCTCGCAAATGCGTCGCGCCGCCTCGGCATCCTGCGAGGCGTAGCTCAGAAATACGACCGTACCGGGCTCGGTCATCGAGGCGTCGCTCCCCAGGCTTGGCTCGGGGGACCATCAAGGGAGTGCCGCCGACCGCGTCAGCTTAAGCCGAACTTTGACTGTCCGCTCTCGGGAGCAGCTAACGGCTGTCTGGGGCACGTTTCGGCCGGCCGGTAGAAGATAGAGTCGGACCGGGGCGCCGTCCGCGTTACGGCATTCCATCGTCCGACGGCAGTTAGTTCGGAAATTTCAGCGCCTTCTCGATGGCCTGGAAGCGCGGCTCCCTGCGCAAAGGGTCAAGCAGTGCATCCGTGCGCAGGAAGATCAGCCCCGGGTCGCCCAGCTGCCTGGCCTTATCAAGCCAGTCCAGCGCACTCTTGAGGTCGTTCCACTGCGCATAAATCTGGGCGTACTGGTACGCGGCTCCGTCGCCCGCCCCCGCCATGACCGCTGCCATGGCTGCACGGGCATCTCCCTGCCGCCGCAGCTTCGCGTAGATCATCGCTTTCGAGACCAGGCTCCGAACATAGTCCGGTCGCATATTGCACGCAGCCAGGGCTGCGGGCATCTGACCGGCCAGGTAATACGAAACACCAAGCGTCGCGTAGGCATATTCACCGTGCGTCGCACCGAGCGCTCGATACGAACGCCGAGCTTCAAGAGCCGCTCGCGCAGGGTCGATACCTGCGCGCGAGCGAGACTGGTGCCCGCGGCGCGGCGCCGCAGCTCCTGCATCAACACGTAAGCGGCGGCGGTCAGCAGTACCCGGAACTGATTGGCGAGGAAGCGCGGGCAGCTGGTGCGGTCGATCTCAAGCCCGTGATGCAGCTCCTTGATCCGATTCTCGATGTGGGCGCGGGCGCAGTAGACCTTCTCGTACAGCCGCCGGGGCGGCCCCTTGAGATTGGTGACGACGAAGCGCGGGTTCATCTTCGGCTCCCGCCCCGGATGGCGCACGACCTCGGCCTTGATGATGACCCGGCGCTTGCTGCTCCAGCGCCGGGCCGCGTAAAGGGTTTGGCCATACACGTGAGCGGTCTTGCCCGTACGCCTGGAGAGGCGTCGGGCGGTGCCCATGAGGCGTTGAGCCCGGCGCGCCAGACGCTTGTTTTTGGCCATCGCCACGATGTAGTCACAGCCTGCGGCTTCCAGGAAGTCGAAGATCTCGCCGGCTGCAAAGCCCCCATCGAGCCGCACCAGTACGCGGGCCCGGGGAAAGGCCGCGCGCAACCGCACGAGCAGGCGGCGCACGATCCCGATCGCCCCGCGCTTGGCCGGCGCATTGCCGGGCCGCAGCACGTAGGACAGGAGATACTGTTCAGGCTCACCGTTGAAGGTGACGAAGGCAGCCACCGGCAGGTAACACCAGCTGTTGTAGTGTCCGTTGAAGAAGGTGAGCTGCTGCCCGCCGTGGGTCGGATCATCGGTCGGATCCAGATCGATCGTGAGCTTCTTGCAGCGCCGCCCCAAGCGCCGCCGGTGTCGCTCGATCACGCACTCGGCGAACGCCTCGCCCATCCGATACAGGTCGATGAGCAGCTTATGGATCGGGTCCGATCCGAGCCGCGCGGCATCGTTGCAAGCGGCATAGCCGCAGGCGATCCCAAAGATCCTCTGCCGCAGCAGATCCCGGATCGGGTGCTCGACCTTGCCCTCCTGGCGGTGATCGATCAAGCAGGAGGCCAGCCGCCGAGTCAGATCAAGCTGCGCATCGCACCCCTTCAGCAGGATCGCCCCGCCATCGGAGCTGCCGTGCCGCTCATCGAACTGGGCCCGCAGGGGCTTGGAAAACAGCCGAGGAAACAGCACAGACTGTCGTGTGATATCGTCTCCCATGCAAAAGCCTCTCGAGTGACGGAAACGCTTGTAGCAAAGCCATTTCTATCACAAAAGAGGCTTTTGCCTTTCAGTGATTCATGCGCGTTCGCGCATCATCCGGGCTAGGTCTCGACGCGGGAGCGAAAAAAATGCAAAACGCACCATGCCGCACGCTCGTCCAACTCGGGCCTTGAATTAATCCAGTTCTCTAGCTTGCAAATGTGTAATGTGCCGCCTTGCTGGAAGACTAATAGACAATTGCCAATACGCACACAAATGGGCAGACGATGACCATGAAACTCAAGCTTAGCACCCTCGCCCTTGGAGCGTTTTTGGCGCTTTCAGGTACCGCTATCGCAGCGGACGCGCCGGATCCTGTGATCGGAACCTGGAAACTTAACACTGCGAAGTCCACGGGACCCACGCTGCCCAAGAGCGAGACACGCACGTACGCCGCATCCTCGGATGGCATCGTGCTCACTTGGAAGCGCGTGGGCGCCGACGGCAAGGAAAGTTCCGTTTCAACTACATTCAAGTACGACGGCAAAGACTATCCCGTCACGGGGTCGCCCGATTTTGATGCATTGAACGCGAAGCGCGTCGACGCTCACACTATAGAATCGACGCAGAAGCGCATGGGCAAGATCGTCGGTACCACCAAACGGACCGTTTCCAAGGACGGCAAAACGCTGACGCTTGCCAGCAAATTAACGAATGCCACGGGCGAGGTGACGAGTACGACCCTAGTTTACGATCGCCAGTGACGCACGCGCGCGCAGAGCGCATCGCTCAATGTTAGGAATAGGCCGCGCGCGGGAAGGGACGCTCGCCGCGGTGTCCGGCTAGGTAAACGGATTCGCTGCCGACATACATGCCACCTACCGTGAGTTGCCGGATCTCTTAGGCCGTTGCCCGGCGCCTGCGGCGCCAAGCAGCGGCACGTTCTGCTCCGCATTGCCTGCAGCGCCAGCGCGTCCCGCGCTCGGCAGGCGCTAGGTTGTCGGGCGTCAATTCGTGGCCATTGGCACACCGGGTCGGGGCCAGAACTGGGCCGCGAACGCGGTTTGGAACGAAAAGGGGGAATATTGAATAAGTCCGTAGCACGCCCCTGCTACCACTTCTGTCTGTCGGCCGTTGCCGGCGGCTAGTTGACCACCGCTGGCACTGGATGTGTCGTGAGAGCCCAGCCATGAAACATCCGCGACACTCGGGGGCAGCGTCCCCTCTGGTGCGCACGCTAAGGCTTGTCGCGTTTTCGCTGCGCGGCCGGGCCTTGTCAGGCTGATGACGGCCGGCGCGCGCGGTCTATACCGCGTGGTGGCCGGCACTCTTCGCGTGCGTTCGTGCCCGCTGCACGCTTCGTCAAGCTGACCGTCATCCCAGTTTGGAGCGAAGTCTCCGTCAAAGGAATAACGGGCCTTCTGTGGCCCATGAGACCAGGCCGAAAATTCATGAATAGACCTTCATGATTACCCCGCCCACTCCCTGGCGATCAGAACGCAGAATGCCGCAAAGATAGTCCATCCGAAATCGAGCAATCGGGGGTGTGACTCCGCGAAGTATGCAGGGTTGAACGGTACCAGCGCCTGATGTTCCATGAGTACTGGCGAAGGCCGCGGATCGTTCGCACGATTGGGCGTCAGTCGAAACAAGTGTCGCGCCCAATCGAGAGCGCGGCTATCGTATCGCCATCGAGCTGGGTAGTACGTGTTCATGTAGGAAGGTTAGGCGCGCCCCAAGTTCACGTCTGTACGCTGACGCTCTCACTTGCGGCGCAAGGGTGGCGGAGGCAGAGTTTCGGTAGCAGGTAGGTTGCGCGGACATCGCCCAGTGCCGGTGCGGCGGTAAACCAGCGCGGGCAGCGGGCGCAAGTACAATCGGCTGATTAAAAAAACCCGAGCTGCCAGATATAACTGGGCAGCGCGGGCTAACAAAGTGCGCCTGATTCGTTGAGGGAGGGCAACGAGAATTGCGTGGCGCAGCTAGGGAGCATCGCACGTCTGCGCGGGGCTGGCTGTGCGCCACCGCGCTTAGGGACCCAACCATTGACCAAAAATCACCATGTTTAGTGTCTCGAATACCGCCTATCCTGACACCATGCCTTCACCCGGATGTGCCCCCGAAACCGCTGATGAATTAGGGCGCACGCCTATGCCGTGGCCTTGAGCGCACGTTGTGGTACGCGACCGAGGCGGGCGGCATACGCGAGGATGCAACGCTGTTGGATAGGCCGGCGCCGGGTGTACGTGCGGACCTGAAACGAAAAGCCCTTTATGCAGGGACCAAACGCCCAAGAGATCGAGGAGGGTCGGCGCGAGCTGATCGCAGAGCTTCACCGAAGCTTTGCCTTGATCTACCTAGAGCTGGTCGACAGTCGCGGCCAGGATCGCAAAGCGGCGTATCTAAGCGCGTTTCTGATGTCCGTCGAGGGCCAATGGCTCATCGTTACGGCGGGACATTGTGTGCGAAATATCGTGGAACTACTGGCACGTGGCTACCGCTTCACGCGCCAGTACATCGAAGACACCGTCGGCACAGCCATGCGCGCGCCGTTTACTTTCTCCTGGGAACATATGCGGCCTTGGTACATTCAACGCGACGGCATGGACTACGGCGTGCTGTTTGTTGATCCTTTCTCAAAGCGGAATCTTCAAGCGGCCGAAAAACGATCGTTGGACGAGTCCATCTGGAATCATCCCGTGCCGCCGCTGGATGCCCCATATGTACTGTACTGGCTCGTGGCAGTGGCGCAGGTCGACACGACCACAGACATCAGTCGCGGAACCGCGCTGATGCGATTATTCCTAATCGATCGATTGACGCAGCGGCCGGATGACTTTGAGGAAGAGCCCGCGGTCGAGACGGTGTGGGGCACGATTCGAGGTGAAGACTCGATCATGGGCACGAGCGGCGGTGCAGTATACGCGGTCAGCTATGGCAGCGGCGCCTGCCAGCCTGTCGCGATTCAATCAAGTTGGTTCAAAGAGACGCGGCACGTCCGCGCGCCGACAATTCGTCCGCTCGCTCGGATGCTCATTGACGAAGGAATTCTGCGCGAGAGACGCCACCTGGACTAAGGTCAACGCGCGAGGGCGGTGGCGAAGCTCGTGCCGCCACAGAAAAGCCGCAAGGGGAAGAAAACGTCGTCGCCCGCACGCGCGGCATACGCGCGCCCTTCGTTCATTGGTTCACGATAGTGAGCGTAATTCACAGCAGCTAATCCTACCTCCGACGCCCAATCGGCGTCACGACCGGAGCGGCTTCAACGTCCGCCACGACGACGTGCAGCCCGTTAAAAGTGCTGTCGTTCAGAAACATGACGCTGCAACCGCTGCATGCGAAAAAGCTCGTCTCATAGCGTTTGCCGTTCGAGCGCAAGACTGCGACGCGGTGATAGCGCTCGAACCCGCAAAGCCTGCAACGCCATTGAGCCATACGCGAGATCGTAAGGACGCGGCGGCGCGGTCGTCCACACAGCCCGAGAGCGCCAAGGATACTGGTTGCGGCCTAACCAGCGGCGGAAGCGCATAAATGCGCCGCCGTACGAGCTGCGACTGGAGGGATTCCTTTGTGCGGTAGCGGGCAGAATGGCTGCTACAGTGACGCTAGAGTCGATCGGAGGACATTAGAGTTGATGGTAGAGCGGCGCGCGCTTCCTGGCGCTGCTCTCCTTGCGGTCGGGGCCTGTAGGATGCCGAGTCCCCGGTCGCTCTTTCCTCACAAAAGCTCCGACCCGTTCGCGCTGATTGATGCGTCGCTGCTAACTTTGGGGTAGAGCCTACAGAGTGTCACAGACGCGCTCTCGCGCTTTGGGTAGGGGCGCGAGCCTCAGGCGCGCCGCCGAATTATTCCAGACCGGCAATAATTGCCGCCGCTGATCCGCGCCGGTTTTCGCCGCGCTGCTGCACGCGATTTGCACGAAAGCCGCTGTGCGCAGACGGGCTCATCGATAATTCAGTGGCTTGCGAGCGCCATCTATATTAGGTAAAACCCGCCGCGCGACCCTATGTTCGCTGGCGCACAGAAGCTAAGGAAGATAGGGGTGCATATGAATTTCGTAGATATACGACGTGAGAACCGGGTATCTATGTGTGCGGATTTCCTCCATCGCCCGATTCGCCTCCGCTTGCTGAAGTATGTCGTCAACCTCAAGCTGCGAGACGCTGTGTAGTGACAAGCAGATCGAACGAAACGGTCGCCAGTCTGCGCCGAACTAACGTCCGGCTCGCGACGAGGGTCCTGCGCCTGACGCAAGAACTCGCGCAGACCCGCCACTTTGCATACCACGATCCGCTGACCGGACTGCCCAATCGCGCGCTGTTGTGGGATCGGCTAAGGCAGTCGCTGGAACGGGCTGCGCGGTACCACCACCACGTAGCGTTGCTTCTGATTGATTTGGACGGATTCAAGTGCGTTAACGATCAGTTTGGACACACCGCCGGGGACCAGCTGCTGCGGCAGGTAGCCGCGCGTTTGGTGGCCTGTGTCCGCCGCTGTGATACCGCGTGCCGCTACGGCGGCGACGAGTTCGTGATCATGCTTCCGGAGATCGGTGCTGCCGCAGCCGTGGATGCTGTCACTAAGAAAATCCGAACGCGGCTGTTTGTTCCGTACGCACTCGAAAAGCGAATGATTTCAATCACTGCGAGCATAGGCACCGCGATCTACCGCGCCGACGGGCAAGACGGCAACGAATTGCTCGAACAGGCCGACGCGGCCATGTATCACGAAAAGGCGTCCCGAGACTCCGGCAGGCGCACTGCCTAGCCGGCCTGATGGTTCGTGGCGTGGATATCATCGAGGCGGCATTTCGAGGAGGTGGAGCATGGACATGCTGATTATTTTGATTGTGCTGTTGTTGCTGTTTGGCGGCGGTGGAGGTCTGTATTGGGGCATGGGGGCAGGCTGGGGAATTGGTCCCATTGGCCTGATCGTCGCCATCATTGTGGTTGCTTATTTGCTCTACGGGTACCGTGGCAGACGGGGTCCGCGCCTTTAGGGGCAGAGCGAATTGGGCGACACTGCCGCTCGCTGTTGTGCGATGGCTGGCTTGTCAGCGTGCCGCGCGTTTGCGCATCAGCAACGATTTCAGGCTCGAGTCCTCTTACTTCGCACGTGCCCTCAATGCGTTTACGTGCGTCACGGATGCGCGAACGCGTGAGTCCCGGCTTCCAAAGCTTCGTGTGCAGGCGGGCGGCGCGAAACGATTTCGTCGTTGGCCTGACGCTCGCTGCGGCAGTGTTGGGTATCACGGCGGCGATCGTGTGGCGCGCGGCAGATCGGAACCCGCCCGCGCTCGCTGTCACAAGCCCAGCCCCGGTCGTTCCCCCGCCAGCAGCGCCTGCGGAGCCGCAGGGATCGCCTGTGCAAGTGAGAAACCCGTTCGATGCGACGGAAGTGTTCGAGTTCCCGGCCGAGACCACCGAAACCGAGGCCCGCGAGGCGATGACGGAACTGCTGCTGCAACGTGCGCGTGACCGACGCGGCCAGGGAGTAGGCATAAAGAATGCGGGCAGCCGTCATCTAGCTCGCGGCGCGGCAGATGGACGACCCGATGTTTTCGTAACCAGGTTGTCCGGCCACACCTAATCCGCCGACGGATTTGCGGCTTTCCTAGCCCCCCTACGCTGCGCGCGGGAGCGCCCGCCGCCTGCGGAAATTAATGTAGCGGGCCCCCGCTACCATTTAAATCACGCGCGCCAACCAAACTCAGTAATTTCTGCCTATCGAGCGTGATGACGGCCTTCCCGACCCGGCTGACCGGGACTTAGGTCGATCACCGCCGCAGGTTTCCGCGGGTTCATGCCGGCGTGATTGGTCTTGTGCCTTAGCGAATACCCGTGTCGATATCCATATCGACGCAGACCGTCTGATTTGAGACAACGGTGAACGGTCTCGGTTTCGCGCGGACACGCCCCGGCGCGCGCCCTTTTGCGTCGAGGACATAGTCACCCGGCGGCAACGCGACGCGATAGTGTCCCTGGTCATCCGCCGTCACCGTGGCGATTTCTTTCTTCCCGTCCTTGCTCAAAATGATCAGCGGATATTCGGCATAGGTAGGGGCAGGCATAGGTTTTGGGGGCCACCGCCGGCGATTTTTCATCGGCAGCGCCCAGCTCAACCTCCTGCAGCGAAACAATCTTCAAATGTCCCTCGACAAAACCTGCCGGTGCACTGCCAATCACTCGAACGCAGCCGAGTAGAGCCAGGAAGATGTATCCCGCGATCAGCGCCCGCTTGGCGATCAGCTCCATCGCGCTCAAAATTCGGCGGAGTGGATTTTCGCCACCCCGCCGAACACAAACCAACCCTACGGCAGCGCCAAAGACCAGGCGCTACGTCCGTGAGTGGCGGCGTAGAGCACACGCCGACTCGGCACGATCGTGAGGCCCGCCACTTCGACGTTCGGCAGACCGGAGTCGGCTACCGCCCAAGTCGTCTTGCCAAATGGCAGCTTCATCACGCCGAAATCGGAGGACGCGTAAAGGTCGCCCGTTACATCGTCGCGCACGAGACCGGTGATCGGGAAGTCAGACAGGTTGAAGCTGAGATCGACCCATGTCGCCGGTCCCGCCCCAGTCCAGGTCACCGCAAACACGTGTCCCGGTGTGGCCGGCGTGTTGACGTTGTAACCCGAGTAGGAGATCCACGCATAATGTGGCCTTCTTCGGATCGATCGCAATCGAGCTAATAAACCGGCCGGGATCGTTTATCACTGGATCGACTCGGTTCCATACGACGGAACCGGCCGCGGCGTTCGCATTATCGGAGACAAATACACGGCCGGCGCCCGTCGCAACCCAGACGGTGCCGGTGTTGCTAGGCGTGCGCTGGATCCAGGCCACTGCCGTGCCGGGGCGGGTATTCCCATAAATACCGGGGGCCGTGAGATCGGTCGCTCCCGCAGGACCAATGGTGACGAAATCACCGCAATCCGCTTGACCGGCGAAGGTCGTGAACTCAGGGCAATTCGCCTCGAGATAGGCTCGGTCCCCGCCTCAATCCTGGGTGCGCCACACACTGAATGACCCCTCGAAGATCGTGCCCCCGTTGGCCGGGTGCGGATCAGCAATAACAGGCGGATAGAAGAAGGCTCCTTCCGGACTATTAACAATCGGCGCCGAGATGATCACCCACTTCGTCGGGTCGCCATTGCGGAAGTTTGCGTCGTTCGCCTGACCGGTAAAGGTGTTGAAGCGAAGCGCGTCATTCGTCGAGCTGAAACCGGACTGCCCGCCATCACCGTAGATGATCCGATGCCAAACGGAGCTGGCGGCGTTGTCCTCGCTGCCCTCATCCTCCGTGCCGCCTATTTGCCAGGTGCCGTTATCCTGCGTGCCGCCCTGAATCAGGCGCGTCGGATGTTGCGGACTTACCGAAAGGCTCTGGAACTGCGGAGTGGAGAAGCCCCCGGTCGATGTTGTTGGCCAACTCATGCGGCACACGCGAGAGCAGGCTCTTGCAAAAAGCGGTGTCAACCGCATTGAGACCCCGGCTGTCGCACTTGTAGGACACATCCGCGAAATCTCCGTCTGACCTGACGATCCCTCCATCCGAGCCTTCCCAATACATGTATGGGTTGCAGGGTGACGATGGCATGCTGATCCGGGTGGGTAAATTCAGCGGGACTGAAGGACGAGCACCTCGATCTTAAGGCGTTTGCCCGGATGGCGGGGACCCTGCTGAGTTGCTGTGTGAATATCACGGCGGACGCGGCTTATCAGAGAATCGCGCACACGTAGGCAGGAGCGAGAATCGGCAGTAGCTCTCACCGTCACAGACGTCACAATCGCGGGTCGGGAAGCTCCGGCAGACAGACTTCAGATCCTGCCCCCCTACCCTCCCCGGCGAGGAAACATGCGGACATCGTAAAGACCCGGCGAGCGCGATTGCACGCGGGATGAGAAAATCGTCGCGGCGACGCAGGCAGCCCTTTGCGAGTTTCGATCACTCGCAAAAGCCTGCCTACGGCGCAAGCGCTAGCAGTAGCTAGCAGTAGGCTGGCTAATGGCAGTTGTTGTATTCATCCCGGCTTAACGTACCGTCATGATCCGTATCGCATTTGGCGAAGTTCTTGCTGAGCCATTGATCGCTTTTGACGTCAGCCGCCGTCAAGGTGCCTTTCTTTTTCGTATCCAGAGTGTTGAAGTCTGGACGCGCCGCGTTTGCTAGCTTCATGCTACTTTCTTTTGCAGTGCCATTCGGGCTCACCATATCGTTTCCGGTGCTCTTATCCTGGCCGGTGCTCGACGGAGCTGAACTTGCATCCACCTGGGGCGATTTCGAAGTAGCGTCCAAATCGTTCCCCTTAGCAGTGTCGTACCCTGGAGTGGTCTTCTGCGTCGTTTCCGGCTGATCTGAAGGGGTGCTGGGTACAGTCTGTGCGTTGGCAAGCGCGCATCCGAGAAGCAATGCGGTGTAGGCCATTGGAGTCAGATAGGGTAATTTCATGAGGTACACTCCAGAGTTCGTCACGCGACGCGCGCGCAACATGATGTAACTAGTAAACGTGCTGCGTCGTTCCGATCGAATCTGGCCGCGTGAC
>CATPBS010000030.1 GCA_955652715.1 uncultured Candidatus Udaeobacter sp. | reverse complement strand
CGACTGCTCGTTTGCTGGCAGTGACAAGTTCCATCGACGATCCTCGATGGGGTACGGAGTCGGGATAAAGGCCACTGTTGCGGGATCGCGTTTAGCGCTCGTGCGCTGGTAGATTTCTGCGGCTTCCGGAGTCGTCGCGATACATCCGTCGGCTTGCGCCAGAATTTTCATGAAACGCGATAACTTCGCGCGGTTGCATAACTGTTGCGCGATCTGGTGTCGTCCGGTCTCCTTCAAAGAAACGGCGACCGTGCGACCTTGCTTCTTTAGATCGCTCAATGCCCGTTCTGAAGCGCGAAAATCGCTGCGCAAGAGCAGAAGAATCGGCGTATGCTCCGCGACGGCGCGGCTTGGATTATAATGAAAAGCCCCGAGCGTACATGCAGCAAAAGCATGAAAATTGATCGGCGGATGGACGCCCTCGCCTGGAGCAGGCAGCTGATGAAATTTCTGTTCCGGGTCGCGTCCCGCAGGGTTGAGAACAGTCAGCCGAAAATGCTCCGCGCTTTGCGGTGTCATCACTTATCGGATTAGCGGCTTGACCACTTACTCATTGCCATCGCCCAGTGGTGGCGCCGCAGATTTCAGGAGGGTCTCATCCTCATCCTCTTGGTCGAGCGGTTTGACCGGGATTGCGCGCCGGATCTCGACAGGCTTCTTGTCCTGTGGCTGGACCGGGATCGCTTTCCGGATCTCTGGAGTGGCTTCTGCCGTTTGGCTAGTCGACGGGGTTTGACCTGCGGCGTTACTTGCCGTCTTCACTTCACTCGCGCTGGCTAGGTTCTCGGGCTTTTGATTGTCGGCTATCTGCGGTGTCGGCTGCGGCGCTGGCTCGGGTTTCAGCTTTGGCTTGAGCGAATTGTACGGGTCCTTGTCAGCCAGCAACGTTGGATTCTTTATTTCGATTGGCGCGACGCCGCTCAGGTCCACAGCCAGCGCAGCGCGGGGCAAATCGCTGGAAGGGAAGTCGCGAGCGAGGCGAGCGCGCGCTTCGCCGTGGACATTGCACGACTCGGTCGGCGCTTGCGATGGTGTCGCAATCTCGAGGTAAGTCGTGCGCTGCTGAACCGTATCGCCGTTCGCCGTTTTTACAGTGTCATAACAGTTGTCGGTGGCCAGTAAGCCAGATCTCGAACAAATCTCAATCTGCTTCAGATTTGCAGGCTGGTTAATTTCTCGCGGTGGATAACTCTGGGCAGCGGCATTCATGATATCGACCCAAATCGGGAGCGCGAGCTCACGCCCAAACGCACCACGGTAAATTTTTTGCGGCTTGTCGAAGCCTGCCCAAACAGCGCAGGTGAAATTCGAATCATATCCAGCAAACAACGCATCAGTGAAGTCGTAAGCGGTGCCGGTTTTACCTGCTGCGGGCATCTTCTTCAGAGCAAATTGTGTAAAAGCAGCTTTCCCTGTTCCTGATTGAAGCGCGTCCACGAGGCAGGAATGCACTTCGTACGCGGTCTCAGGTTTGATGACGAGTTTCCGGATGCTCTGCTGCTTCCCATCCCAAACCAGCGTTCCGTCCTTTTCTTCAATACGCTCCAAAATGTGCGGTGCATTTGGTCGCCAGCCGCCATTTGGGAATATCGTGTATGCGAGCGCGAGCTCAGCCAGTGTGACCTCGCTGCTTCCCAAAAATGTAGCCGGATAAGGGCGAAGCGGGGAACGGATTCCCGCCGCAGAGCTGAGCTGCAACACTGAATCGACTCCAGCGTTCATTCCGATGCGGACGGTTGCGCCATTTTTGGATTTGACCAGCGCCTGCCTCGCTGTCATCGCGCCTTCGTAACGGTTCTCAGCGTTTTCTGGGCCCCATTCGCCAAGAATTCCCGTTGTGCCGCCGATCATGACCGCGCGATTATCCAGCGGCGAATCTTCCACCAGCGATCCGGGATACATTCCTTTCTCGAAAGCGGCCGCATAAACAAAGGGCAGCATTGCAGTCCCAGCCGGCCGGCGTGCTTGCAGCGCACGGTTGTACTGGTTGTGCTCGAAATCGCGCCCGCCTACGAGCACCAGAATGTCACCGGTTGCATTGTCGAGACCGATGACTGCGCCTTGGAGATACTCGGGCGCGGGCTGGCCAGACATCGTGCCGTTTGCCTTGGCCTTCCGGAACGAGGCTGCGTAAGCGGCGTATCTCTGATGATTGTATTGTGGACCCTGCTCGAGCATTTCTAGGTGAGTCCGAAGAGAATCCTCGGCCACCTTTTGGAGATCGACGTCGATTGTCGTGTGAATGCGGAAGCCTTCATTCATCGCACGGTCCCAGCCTACGGCGGCGATGACCTGCTGGCGGATATAATCAACTGCGTAGGTCTGTCCCTGCGCGTTTTGCCGGCTTCCGATGACGATCTGTTCCGCTCGCGCAGCAGCGCATCGTTCACGGCTGATAAACCCGAGGTCCCGCATTCGATCGAGCGCGTAGTCGCGCGTCTCGCGCGAATTGGCGCGATCCGTCCACGGCGATAATCTGTTTGGGCTCTTGATCAGACCCGCAAGCGTGGCGCACTCCGCCAACGACATTTCGCGCGCGGATTTACGAAAGTACCCTCGCGCGGCTGCTTCCGCTCCGTATAGCCCGCCACCGAAATAGATCCGGTTCAGGTATAGCTCCATGATTTTTTGTTTGCCAATCTGCTCTTCGATTCGTTGCGCCAGAAAAATCTCCAGCAGCTTGCGGCGGAACGTTCTTTCTTTTAGCGAAAAACTGTTGCGCGCCAGTTGTTGAGTGATCGTGCTTGCACCCTGGCGAACGTGGCCCGCAGTAAAATTTTTCAGAGCCGCGCGAATGATCCCGAGCAAGTCGTAGCCGTGATGCTGGTAAAATTTCGCGTCCTCTACCGCGACGACGGCGTTGACGAGATCAGAAGGCAACTGCTCGTAGGGCACGGTCTCGCGATTTTCCACGTAGATTTGGCCGAAGATCTTGCCATTGCGATCCAGAATCACGCTGGCTGATTCCATTTGTTCGAGTTTGTTTAGGTCGAATGTTCTCGCCTGCGCTTTGAGGTCGGCGATGAGACTGGAAACGTACACAGTTACAATGACGCCCAGCACCGCAACGACACCGAGCGGGATATAGAACCACGGTCTCAAATACCAAGGCGGCCGAAACCGGTAACCGGGTGGCGGCCTCAGATATGTGCTAGACGGTCTCAAGAGCCGGAGAATTTAAGGGCGAAACGTTCAACCCTCAACGCCCAACATCGAAGGTCCAACTCGGCGCGCAGAATTTGAACGTTGAGAGTTGAAAGTTGAGCATTGGATGTTGAATACTCAGAATGGAAATCCCGCGCTAATCAGATTGATTCGCGCCGAAATTGAAAAGCGTGGTCCTGTGTCGTTTGCCTGGTTCATGCAGCAGGCGCTTTACCATCCCGAACACGGCTATTATTCCTCCGGGCGCTGTGCGATTGGACGGACGGGCGATTATTTCACCAACGTGAGCGTCAGCTCTCTATTTGGCCAGCTGCTCTCCGCCCAGTTTGTCGAAATTTGGGAGCGACTCGGCAAAATCGACAATTTCGTGATTGTCGAACAGGGCGCGCACGATGGGCAGTTCGCCCGCGACGTTCTCGAATGTTCGCAAAAACATGTGCCGGAATTCTTCGCAGCATTGCGCTATCGGATAGTCGAGCCATTTCCGATTTTGCAAGAGCGCCAACGGCGGACACTGGAACCATTTCGGGACAAGGTCGAATGGGGTGACTCACTGCAATCATTCGTGGGTGTTCATTTCTCCAACGAACTGCTGGACGCGATGCCCGTGCGATTGATCAGTGGCGGCATGGAAAAACTTGTTGATCTGGAAGGCGACAAGTTTGTGTTCATCGAGCCCCAAGTTTCCCAAGCAGCGACGGCTTGCCAGGCGACGGAGCAAAAGGGCGCTTTCAATCAACCGGCGCTCGACTGGGTCGACAGCGTCGCAGCGAGTTTGGAGCGTGGCTACGTTATCGCGATCGATTACGGGCTTTTGGCCGAAGAATTTCAGGCAAAGATTCAGGTGCGTGCGCAACATCGAAATCTCGATTCGCCGTTCGAGCAGATCGGACATGCGGACATCACGATGCACGTGGATTGGTCGAGCATTATCGAGCGCGCACAGGCGAAAGGGTTGCGCGTCGCCGGATTCACCGACCAACATCACTTTCTGACGGGAATCGTCTCTGAACCTGGTAGGGGCGGTTCACCCGAACCGCCCGCGGACAATTGTGGTCAACCGCTCCTAGCAGATTCCCCCAAGAGAAAACGCGCGCTTCAAACGCTGTTGCATCCAGAGATGCTCGGTCGCGCTTTCCAGGTGCTCGCGCTGGAAAAGAATATCGATCCCGGCGCGACTCGCCTGGCAGGCTTCAAATTCGCACGTTAACCGCTCGGCGATTACCTCACCCGTGGTTGGGTGCCGTTGAATCACTAACGGTCATTTGAGTTCTTTCCAAAAACGTCGCGCAAAGCGGCGCAAGCTGCGTGGTATCCACACATGCCATGTACGCCGCCTCCAGGCGGAGTTGACGCTGAACACAGATAAACGCCCGGCAATGGCGTACGGTACGGCGTCGAACCGAAGACGGGTCGCGCAATCAACTGTAAGAAATTCGCTGCGCCGCCGTTGATATCGCCGCCAACTAAATTCGGATTCGCTTTCTCCAGATCGCCGGCGCTCATGCTATGGCGGGCGAGAACACAATCGCGAAAACCGGGAGCGAATCGCTCGATTTGAAATTCGATGTGATCCGACATGTCGACCTGGCAATTAAATGGAGCGTGGCAGTATGCCCAGAGGGTATGCTGACTACCTGGCGCGCGCGTGTTGTCGAAAAGACTTTGCTGCGCAAGTAGCACAAATGGGCGTTCGGGAATTTTTCCTTGTGAAACGTCGCGCTCTGCCGCTGCAATTTCCTCGATGGTCCCTCCCAGGTGAACCGTGCCGGCCCGCCGGCAAACCTCGGCTTTCCATGGAATCGGATCACTCAGCGCATAGTCGATCTTGAAAACGCCGGGTGCGTGTCGAAAAGATTCTAACCGGCGGCGATACGCCAACGGCAGGCGCTCGCCGGCGATGCGCAAAAATTCCCACACCGAAACGTCCAGAAGAGTCACGCGCGATTTTGGAAGTTCATTCAGATTTTGGACTCGACAGTTGACCTCGATTTTACCGCCGAGTTCGCGCAGGCAATTAGCGAGCGCGTTTGAAATTTGCTGCGAGCCGCCGCGGGGAATCGGCCAGCCGACAGCGTGCCCTGCGAGTCCAAGCACCAGCGCAAACGCAGAGGAGGCCGGCGCCTCCAAGGGAAGAAATGAATGCGCGGCAATTCCAGCGAAAAGAGCACGCGTCGCTTCGCGCTTGAACAATCTTTTGGCCAGCCAAATCGCTGGACAGAGGGCAGGAAGTCCAAATCGCGCGAGAGCTATCGGGTGCTGCGGCCAATGAAGCATGGGCTGCAAAAATTCGACCGCCAATTGCGCCCAGTCGCGCACAAGTGGTTTCATCAGTCGCAGGTAAGCGCGCGCATCTGGGCTT
>CATPBS010000029.1 GCA_955652715.1 uncultured Candidatus Udaeobacter sp. | reverse complement strand
GCTTTTGGCGGCCCCTTATCTTGTACCGATAGGTGTCATCCAGACGAATCTCGGAATAAGGATTTTCAAATCGTTCGTTCGCAGCAGCGTCCTGTGGATCAAATGTCAAATGTTGAGACACGACCCCATTTCTCCACACACGTCACATTATTATTAATCGACGGTGCTCGGCATCGAGCCCACCCGTTTTCCAGGTACATATTTGGGATCATTTTGATAAGCTTCCGGTGGCCGCAGCGGCGTTGGGCGGAATTCTGCTTGAGTGATTGGAGGAACGTCCTGCTCAGCCAGCTTAATGAGATGATCAGCCAAGAGCGTAATGGAGTGTTTGCCTACGGCATTCAATCGACCGGGAGCATTGAACTCAATTGAGATGGTTTGGCTATCCGGTTTGTAGACGAGGGAGATCGCATTGCGCGCAAACATAAGTATCTCTCCTCTTTCATACGCGCGAATAATCCGATATTGCGAAAACTCCGAACGATTCAACTGTTGGTGATACACATTTTGCGCTGGCTCACTCAAGTCGTGAAGCGCGGTTACCGGCGACGGATCGAAAACAATGCAGTAGTCTACTATATCGGCCGCCGAATATAAAATCTCCTGGGCGATGCCGCCGCCAAGGGAATGACCGGTTGTGCTAATCACTGGTTTTTCCCGGCCCCGCTCATGGTAAAACTTCTCAATCAGCGGTTTGCATTCGTCGAGTGCCGCGTAGTAATGATCGCGCGGTTTATGAAAACGGAACCATCGTAGATTTGCCGCCCAATCTGGTCCCCCAGTCGTGCCCCGAAATGCGAAAACAATCTGGCGGGGTCGTCGAGTGTCATTTTCCCAAACTTCAAAGTAAAGCCCGTACCCGTCTCCTTTTACTTTACGGTCACAGAAACCTCGCCGCTGCCAGCCATGACCGGTCAAATACTTTTGGTAGCCGGTCCGCTGATCGTCATCGGGAGTCGGTGTGTCATGGCGATACACAATGGCTGAGAACATCGCATCCTCTAAGCATAGTTGCGCCCACTGGGTCTGACGCCCAACTGCCTCCTTTGTCACTTGGACCCGGTTTGTGATACATCCCGAAAGGGCGAGAAGAAAACAGGTCGCAAGGACGCGCAAGGCAACTGGGGAGTCCATTTATCTAAAGAAACTGTTCGCGAGGATTAGCCCGTTTAGGTACTGAATTGCAAGACCTAACTTCGAAAAAGCGCGTACCACTTCAACATCGCGCCGTTGGTTTCGATCGAATCGCCGGGCGTCACCCGTTTCGGCCTGTGTCGGTAATTTTGCCAGACTCCCAAATCGTGTTTTAAAATCGCTTCGATTGCCGTCATATCCAAAAGTTCGGTTGAAACTGCTGCTTGTCAGTCGGCGTAACCGCCCTCTATCAGGGAACGGGAAAGACGAACATCCGCAGCTGGGACATCTCCCTCCTCAGTCCAGATTGCTGTCGGCCACTTTTTACCCTTCGTGGTGAATGGTCGCGGCGACGCATCCCTTTGCACCTCGAAGATGAAGCCGGTGTGATGCACAGTGTTATCGAGGCCCATCCTATACTCGATTGCTCCGTATACTGTCGGGTAGATCGCTTTAATCAGCTTCGTCGCGCGATCAACCTCGTCGTTCGGAACACCTGTTGTGATCGGCTGTACAATAGTCTCATCCGGGAAGATAGAAAAACCTAGCGGACTTGGCGGCCGTTTCTTCTTTTCAGCAATCTCGTCCCGCAGTATTCGTGGCACGTCGAGTTTCGATGGCCTGCCTTCGTCGTTCGGGTAGCTCAAAATAACTTTTGGATCAACCCACACATTGGTAGCAGGAGATCGGCCAATATTCTTTAGGATGAAGTTGAAGGTGAAGTTTGCGCCGTTCACGTCGTACGTAATGGGTCCACCGACCTGTATATCAACCTTTATCCAAGCTCGATTCGCCGCTACGAGAGTCTTTTCGGCTATCTCTGCCGATTGCTTCGCGGCGTTAGCCGAGTCGCTCGCCGCTTGCGCGCTGTTCGCCGAAATTGCTTCAGCTCGTCCTAGGAACCTGAGCTGGATAACACCAACGCCGCTGAGGACCGCCGTGAATCACCAGCCAAAACGTGAACAACGCAATTGGGTCCGTGCGAACCTTCTGCCAGAGCGTCTTTTCAGCTTCGCTACTATTCTTTTCGACTTCGTGTCTTTCGCTTTGTTGCTGTTGTGGCCGCTTGGCGATGGACGTTGATGAGCCGTACAAAAGCGTCAGCACAAATAGGCCAAGGGCGACAACCAACGCCGCCGCAAAGGTTATGTATTCGGCATATTTCAGCATCTTTTAAGTGCGGAAAAAACGACGTTTGTTTCGGAAAGACGGCAAACTCACACGCGAGAAGCGTGCGCTACCGATTCGCATAGATTTCGGCGCCCTTCTCAACAAATTCTTTTGCTTTTTGTTCTAAACCGACTTGCAGCGCCTGCTCTCCTGAAATTTTTTGCTCGGCGGCATATTTTCGAACGTCTTCAGTAATCTTCATGCTGCAAAAATGCGGGCCGCACATGCTGCAGAAATGCGCGGTCTTCGCGCCTTCCTGCGGCAAGGTCTCGTCGTGGAACTCGCGGGCGGTCTCGGGATCGAGCGAGAGATTGAATTGATCCTCCCAGCGGAATTCGAATCTGGCTTTTGAGATGGCGTTGTCGCGATATTGCGCGCCGGGATGGCCCTTCGCTAAATCGGCGGCGTGCGCGGCGATCTTGTAGGCGATCACGCCGTCTTTGACGTCTTTTTTATTCGGCAAACCGAGATGTTCTTTCGGCGTGACGTAGCAAAGCATGGCGCACCCGTACCAGCCGATCATGGCCGCGCCGATCGCGCTGGTGATGTGATCGTAGCCGGGCGCGATGTCGGTGGTGAGCGGGCCCAGGGTGTAAAACGGCGCTTCGCCGCACCACTCGAGCTGTTTCTCCATGTTCTCCCGAATCATGTGCATGGGGACGTGGCCCGGGCCTTCGTTCATCACTTGCACGTGCTGTTTCCAGGCGCGCTGGGTCAGCTCGCCTTGCGTGTAAAGCTCG
>CATPBS010000028.1 GCA_955652715.1 uncultured Candidatus Udaeobacter sp. | reverse complement strand
TCATCCTTCAGTCCGAGCTTTCGGCAAAGATCTTCCGGCAAGACCAGGCGACCTTGTCGGTCTGCGCCTGCGTGTTGAGCGCGAGAATGGAGTTGGCGCAAAAAAACGCGGCGGTCGCGGGCGGAAACGCTCTCGTTTGTTTCGGCAGCCGAACTCATTTTCGCAAACTCCTTTGGCGACATGACAAGCAGAAATTGATGAGTCGCCTCAGGTAAAAGGATGAATTCCTCGGGACGATCGCGTCGCCAACGAGAGGGAATGGTGATTCGATTCTTGTCGTCTATCCAATGCCGGAACTCACCGGCATAGAAGCGTTCGGGTTGGGAATCGGCGTCCATTCGTCGAGTGGAGGAATTGTCCACTTTCCTCCACTCGACCCCACTTTTAACCACCGCCACAACGAATGGTCAACAAAAATTTTCAGTTCTATTTACACCCAGTCGCCTTAACCGTAACCTCCGAACATCATGAAATTCTTCCCGCTTGGGCTGGCAATTTCTTGCGCTCCTCTCCTCTGTGGCAACACAATCGGACTTGGCCAGTCTCCGGAGCAAGGTCGCAACGATGCTGTGCGGGTCACCGTATCAATGCACCCTGACGGCTCACGTACTGTTTACAATTTCGACGCTGCACAGCACAAGGCGCTGGCGACGACTACCGATCAAGAAGGCAAACTCCGCGAGACCATTCGTTATGAACTGGATGACGCGGGGCGCTTCGCGAGCGGGGAAATTTCCGGACCCGATGGCCGGCTTCGGTTTAAGAGTCGTTACAAGTATGACGACGCAGGCCATCTTCTGGAAGAAATTCAGAGCGCGCAGGACGGCACGCTTCTGCACAAGATCGTTTACAGCTACGACTCCTCCGGGAAGCAGACTGGTTATTCTGTTTTTGATGCGTCCGGCAAATTAGTCAGCCGCAACGGCGCGTCTATCAATCGCGCGTCTCCCTCCCCAAAACCGCGCGGAAAAGCGCCGCGATAATTCTTCCTGTTTGAAGATAACACGACGCTAAGGTTTCGTGGTTGGCGCCGAACTGGCCGCGCACCGGCATTTGGTTGTTCGCTTGCCACAGCCGACAACGAGCGTTACAAAAACGACGTGATTGATTACATTCAAAAGGGCGGATTGCTAATGTGGCCAATCCTCGGCTGTAGCATCATCTCGATCGCTGTCTTCGCCGAGCGTCTCTTTTACTTGCACCGCGCTACGATTCATGTGGGCGAGTTCTTGAAGGGACTCTCGAACCTCATTCGTCGTCGAAACTTCGCTGAAGCCCTCCACGAATCAGCCGGCACTCTTGGCCCGGTGGCGCGGGTGATTCATGCCGCAATTATCCGGCACGATGCGCCCCGGGCGGAATTACGCGACATCGTGCAAGAAGCCGCCCAGCTTGAAGTACCAAAACTGGAGCGATTTCTTGCGGTGCTCGCCACGATCGCTTTTCTGACGCCGTTACTCGGATTGCTCGGGACCGTCGCGGGAATGATCGACGCCTTTGGGACCATCGCTTCAAGCGGGGGTTACGCGACCGTGACTGAGCTTTCGAGCGGCGTTTATAAGAGTTTGCTGACCACGGCAGCCGGGCTGGTCGTGGCGACACCGACTTTTGTCGCCTACAGCTATCTCTCTTCACGCGTGAACACGATGCTTCATGACTTGGAACGCGCGGGGATTGAGATCGTCCAGATGCTAACTGAAAGCCGTCCGATTAGTGGCATCATCAGCTTTCAACAACCCGAAGAGGCGGCGCGGTCCGAGGCGCAGTTTGATTCCTAAGCCAGGAATTCGTTAATCGACAAAGCCTGCAGCGCCCCCATGAAGCTTCGCCGCACGATAAACTTCAACTTTGGATGGCTTGTACTTGTGGCGATGGTGGACGTCGCCTTTCTCCTTGTTTTCTTCCTTTTGCTCAGTTCGAATTTCATCTTGCAACAAGGCATCTCGATTTCGATGCCTTTCTCGCGCTTTACGCTCGGTCCACAGACGAACCGACAAATCATCAGCATCACCGGCGGCGCAGTTCCGGCGATTTATTTCCAGGATCAGCGAGTTACGATCGAGCAACTCGGGCCATTACTGGATGCAGCCAAGCGCAAGGACCAATCCATTGTCATAAAGGCCGACCGTTCTACTTCCTACGAAACGGTTGCCGAAGTGGCAAATGCTGCGCTCGAACATGGCATCACCTCCGTAGCGCTAGCTGCGAGTCCGCTGCAATGAACAGCGTCATCTCGGAAAGCGCAGCCGAACCGCTTATCTTTAGCTGGGACTCGCCTCGTCGTCGAAAACTGGCGATCGCAATTTTTTTGGCGCTTTCTTTGGTGGCGCACGCTCTCTGCTTTTACGTTTTTCAAATTGTTTATCCACCAATGATCGCGCTTCTTCAGCCGCCGGCGCGCGTCACATTGATCACGCCCGCCTCCGAAGAAGGTCGCACGCTACTTCGCTGGATCGATGCGGAAGATCCTGCGCTCGCTTTTACAACTCGCCGTCCGGCGGAAGCAAGGCTCCGTGGCCTGCCAAATCCTGAGCATGTGCCCTCCTATTCCGCCATAGAGCCTACGTTGAGGGACATTCCACCGCTGGAACGCGACCTGCGCATCCCGAGTTGCCAACCACCGGGCTCGGTACGGCTTGTTCGCCAGAAAACCGCCGCACCCATGCGTGTGGTCACAACGTTCGTCTCATTCTCAAAGGAGTTCGATTTTTTCGGCGCTCCAACCGTGCCAGAACCGAATTTCGCTGCTTCCAGCGAAGACCCTCCTCGAATCGTACGATTTCAGGTGGCCGTGAACAAGCTTGGAGAAATTCGATACTGTTTCCCGGTCAATTCGTCAGGTGACCCGGCACTGGACGAACAAGCCCGTTTACATGTGGCGCGGTGCCGTTTTCCCCAAAGCACCCCAAGCGTTGGCAAAGCCGATTCGTTTCTGGCCTGGGGGATCGCGACAATTGAATGGGGCAATGACGTCGCGCGCCGGCAGCCACGACCGGGAGCCAGCGTTACCCCGTGATTCGCGTCAGTCTTGCCACTCTGGTCACGATTTACTTGCTGCTTTTTCTTGCAGCGGTTTTTCTCTTCTGGATAGTGGAAGAATGGAATCGCCGACGGCGGGAACGACGGGCTCTGCAGCACCGGTTGCGTTGCGTGATTTGCGCGTTCGAATTTGAGGATCGAACCGACGCGCTGCTTCCCCGGTGCCCGCACTGCGGAAGTTTGAACGAACGATTTAAGATGGAGCAGATTTAACATGGGAATGTGGATAGGCCGAAATCGCAAGGCGCGTGTCACGTACGGGTTTGATGAAATCGCGCTTGTACCCGGGCGCGTAACGATTAACCCCAAGGAAGTCGACATTGCGTTCCGTTTGCCGCGAAAAGAGGCGGAGCCGCTCGAGCTGAAAATTCCCATCTTCGCGAGCGCGATGGATGGCGTCGTCGATGTG
>CATPBS010000027.1 GCA_955652715.1 uncultured Candidatus Udaeobacter sp. | reverse complement strand
TTCATTGGAAGTCAGATTCCGCAGCGACGGTCATCCGCCGTTTACCGAAAGGGAACGGGAGATTCACCTGAACGGCACCAGCGGGGTAAAATCTTAAAAACCCGGATCGATTTTCCGATCCGGGTTTTTTTCGTTCACGCGTTGAAAAGTCAAAGTGGAAATGAACAAGGCTTTAACGCTTCACGCTTCAACATCTCAACGGATTTGAAAATCGCGCGCGAACATCAATAGTCCGCAGTGACGTGCGCACGCTCCTAGCCCTCGAAGATGGTCGGCATTTCGAGGGCGAATCCTTTGGCGCAACCGGCACCCGCATAGGCGAAGTTTGTTTCAACACCGCGATGACCGGTTATCAGGAAGTGCTGACGGATCCATCGTATCGCGGACAAATCGTGGCGATGACCTACCCGCTGATCGGGAATTACGGGATCAATTCGCTCGATCAGGAAAGCTCGTCGCCTCACGTGCGCGGATTCATCATAGAAGAATTGACAGAGGTCCCCAGCAACTGGCGCTCCGAAATGTCGCTCGATGATTACTTGCGCAAATGGAATATCCCTGGCGCGAAAGGAATCGACACGCGCGCGCTCACGCGGCATTTGCGCACCCGTGGAGCGATGAAAGCCTGTCTGACGACAGAAGAGATTTCGCCTGAAGAAGCAACGCAAAGGGCGATAGACGGCGAAGGCGTGATCGGGATGGATTACGTGCGAGAAGTGTCAACAAAGAAGCCTTTCCGGTGGGACCCAGAGGACAAGCTCAGCGCGCCGTGGTCCATCGCGCAATCACGTGACGGAGAGAGCAGACGGGTGTTGCCCCCGATCCGATTTCGAATTGCAGCGTACGACTATGGCATCAAGCAAAACATTCTGCGGCTCCTGCGCCAGAAAGGTTTCCAAGTGACCGTTGTGCCGGCAACAACATCGGCAGACGAAGTGCTCAGCGGTGATCCCGACGGAATTTTTCTCTCCAATGGCCCCGGCGATCCCGCGGCGCTTCCCTACGCCCACAAAACCGTGCACGATTTGATGGGCAAAAAGCCGATCTTCGGGATTTGTCTCGGCCATCAAATTCTAGGCTTCGCGTTTGGCGGATCGACGTTCAAAATGAAATTCGGCCATCGCGGAGCCAACCAACCGGTAAAGGATTTGCGCACCGGCAAAGTGGCCATCACTGCGCAAAATCACGGGTTCGCCGTCGACGCGCAGTCGCTTCCTTCGGATGTGGAAGTCACACACATCAATTTGAATGACGGCACCGTGGAGGGAATGCGCCATAAGGAATTGCCGATCTTCAGCGTCCAATATCATCCGGAAGCCGCGCCCGGCCCGCATGATGCCTCGTATTTTTTCGATCAGTTTGCGGATTTGATCGAGAAACAAAGGTAAGGCGCGGTCGCCGAGGCCGCCGAAATGAAGGCGGTATCGACCCGCCGCCATTGACCAGCGTGGCTGGCAGCCCACATTCCTCTCATGTTTAGTTCAACAAATAATAAACCCACAGTTCTGAAACTCGCAGTAACCGCGATATTCGTTGCGGGATTAGCAATTTCCCCGCTCGCGCTCGCGCAAGAGCACGAACACGGTAAGCAAGACCTCACCGCAGCAGCGGAAAAAACGGTTACCGGCGAAGTTGTCGATCTGATGTGCTATGTCGACCATGGCGCAACCGGCGAAAAACATGCGGGCTGCGGCACAAAGTGCATTAAAGGCGGCGGTCCTGTTGGGATCGTCGAGAACGGCAAAGCTTATTTGGTAGTCGGTGAACACAAACCGATCAACGACGAGCTCGCGGATTCCTGCGGCAAAACCGTTACGTTAAAGGGCAAGGTTGCCGAGCGCGGCGGCATGGTCATGCTCGAAAACGCCGAGGTAGTGAAAAAATAGTTGTAGCCGTTTGGCCGTACGAAACGCGGGAGTCGCCTACAAGGCGACGGCTACAGCGGTCTATTTGTAATACGGCCGAAGCGACGGCCGCAGCTTTCCTACGTTGAGTGCCGTCTCGATCTGCAAGTCAGAAACGGGCGCATCGGAGATTTTGCGAATCTCGCCTGCCTCGAGCGCCGCGATCGGCAATCCATCGTGAAACAAAATGCGGCTTGCTGTGAGCGCGGCAATTCGTGGTCCAGGCGTCAGAATGCCTTGCAAATTCAGCGGGTCCGCAGCAGTCAGCGTGATCAGTTCGCCGTTTGGCGGCGCCTTGCGAATGGAACGCAACAAGCCAATAGCTTCGGGCACGGCGAATTGTTCGCCGCTGATCCCCCCCACAAAATAGCCGCCGCGAATCTCGCCGCGCGCTTCCCACCGGCGATAAATTCGGCCCAGCTCATACCAATTGACGCCAAGACTTTCGCGTTCGAGCAAACGGCGAAACACAACGCCGTAGCGACGCAGCAACGTCCGCGCAAATTTCTCGATCGCAGCCTCGCGCGCAGAGCCTTCTGCGCCATTTCTCGATCCCTCCGAGGCGACGTCCGTTTTCAGCGACGACCAGCGCCCAGCAAACTCAATGCTCGCAAGACTTGTTTTGCGCCGGCGTTTTCCACTGTTTCGGCCAAATGTGGGGCGTTTATTTGATGGAACGAGCAGCGCGCGTAACCCATCGAAACTATCTGAAGTCACGAAACCGAGCGCGGCAAGCTGCGACAAAGCTTCTTCAACTTGAGAAGGTAGCAGACCGCTCCGTCGCACAAGTTCAGCGAAAAAGAGCGCCCCACCGCTGTGCAGCGCGTCGAAGACAGTTTGGCTTCCAATCAAAAGTTCAATCGCAGGATTCGGCTGAGTAAGCATCAGCCAGTCCTGTAGATTCTCGCGCTGGTAAAGCGCGATTGGGCTCGACCGCAGTGGTGCCGAGACACGCGCGTTCGGATTTTGCGGCGCGCTCAAACGTCCCCAGCCCACGCGACCAGAAAAACAAAGACGATCGAGCCACTCAGGATCGTAATCGGTAACACGCGCGGCGAGCACCGCCGATTCCCATGCCGACAGCGGCAACTCGCAGCCGTCGAGTTGTTCCAGAACTGATTGCAAGCCTTCCGCGCCCTCCAGGTGGTGTTCGGCATCGGCGCGCTGCCAGGCAAACAAAAATCGATAAAAATCCTGCGCGGAGCCCGGTTGAATTTCTGCACGCAGCCGGTCGATGGTGAGCCGATGAATTCGCGCCAGCAGCCGGCGATCGCACCATTCCTGTTCGGTTGCGTTCGGGCGAAACTTGCCGCGCAGAACAAAGCCTTCCGCTTCCAAGGCCAGCATTGCCGCGTCGATTTCTGACTGTTGCACGCTCAACGTGGCTGCAAGCTCAATGGCAGTTGTTGGACCGGAAACTTCCATTCGGCCGCGGAGCAATTCGCGAATCGCGTTTGAGCGCTCCCATGCTCGCCGCGCGGATTCAAGCGGGGCCAATTGCGGATCAAGCGCTGCCTCCGGATAGATTGTTTGCAACATCGGCAATTGCTCAGCGGCGGCCAAAAACGTTTTTTTCCCAATTCGAAGTTGCGTTGCTCGATTGGAACCAACGAGATCTTTGAACAGATACTCCGCCGCAGCACCATCTAGCTCGTGACGTACGGAGACTGTGGCTTCTTTCGGCGTCATCACGCCGAGCAACATCAACGCGTCATGCAATTCATCCGCATTCGTCGCCTCCGGCCATG
Organism: uncultured Candidatus Udaeobacter sp.; assembly: GCA_955652715.1. Taxonomy (GTDB): domain Bacteria; phylum Verrucomicrobiota; class Verrucomicrobiia; order Chthoniobacterales; family UBA10450; genus Udaeobacter. The sequence goes on along the minus strand of CATPBS010000027.1, from coordinate 457 downwards.
CTTCCCTCTGCACCTTCTCAATCGCTGCCGCATCGAGAATTCCCAAGTTTTGGTTTCCGTTGCGCTCGGAGGCGCGCCGTGTGTAAACCGCCTGAGTGCGGCGTTCTTCCAACGGCGCGTTATCCAGAAACGCATACGGACGCGCATTTAGAATCTCAGACGCGAGCGGCGATGGCTCGGGCAAATCGCGCGGGATGCAGCGAATTTCGCCGCTCTCGACTTTGCGTAGCGCTTCCTGCAGGCCGTCGATGTCCATCGCTTCAGTCAGACAATCATCAACGGTCTGTTTCACCAGTGGGTGATCCGGAATTTCACGGTCGCCAACAATGTGCTCGAGGCACGCAAGCTGGTCCGGGAACACTGCGGCCAAAATATTTTCTGCTTCCATGCGCTGCAGCGGCGCGGCGAGTTTTGCGCCGGCGCGAAACCGGGGCACTGCGAGCGAGCGGGTTGCGTT
>CATPBS010000026.1 GCA_955652715.1 uncultured Candidatus Udaeobacter sp. | reverse complement strand
GGACTAACAGGAATTGAATCGTTGTACTGGATTCGTTTCCTGAATGCCCTGCTCGTCTCGATACTAGTATGGCTAGGTTATGTCATTGCGCGTACGGTTGGACCCGAGCATCTCGGCCTGCGCATCGGCGTACCGCTGCTGCTTGCCTTCATTCCGCAGGATATGTTGTACGTTCTCAGCAACGATGTTCTGTCCCCGATTTGTTTCGGTGCCGTTCTCCTTTGCGTCATGCGATGGCTGCGAGCGGAATCACCGAGCTACTTGCTCGGCGCAATCACCGGTCTGGCAATCGCAGCGGTCTATCTTACAAAGTTGAGTAACTTGCCTTTGCTCGCAGTCGCGATCATCGCGATTATTGCGAAGTTGCTGCCGGCGCTGCGGCGACAGCCTGCCGCCGCAGCTCTTGCGCTTATCCTGATGGTTTTCTGTGCTGGCATCCCAATCGGCAGCTGGATGATCTGGAGCAAGTCTCATTTCGGCGACGTCACTGGGTCGACAACCAGGATCGCACTGCTCGGCTGGACACGAAAACCGTTCGCCGATTGGTGGCACCATCCCATTTTCTCTCCGCGGGGCTCATGGATTTTTTGGTCCGATCTACTCGCAAGGTTTTGGCGCGGCGAGCTCATGTGGCAGAATTGCGAATTGAGATCGCACATCGCCGATGAATTTTACGCAATTTCATCGCTGCTCTTGCTCGGTGCTGCAATGACGGGGATACGACGGCGTGCCGGGTTATCAACGTTCCAACGGAAGGCGCTGCTCTTGGCGGCTTTCGCGTTCATCGCGGCGCTCGCATTTCTTGCGCTGCTTTCCGTTCAGTTCGATTTTGGCAACTGCATTTATCCGTCCCGCGCTTACCCATATTTCACATCGGGACGCTTGATCAGTGGTGCGCTCATTCCGTTCGCGTTCTTGTACGCCTACGGTGTCATCCGTCTTCTACATCGAGCCAGCAATGCGTCGCTGCCATTGGTCGTACTTGCAACCATCGTGGTGTTTGTTTCGATATCGGAAATCATTGTCAACCACGAGGTATTCGCGAGCGAACACAATTGGTTTCATCTTCCATGAAACCATCCGGCCGGCCATTCCGACTCAGTTCGATAGAACCGTGCGACTCAATCAGAAGAGTATCCAGGTGTTTCAGATGGCATGCCTTCATTCTCTCCTCAGAATTGGGCGCGGGAGGCATGCCAAAATCCGCGTACACATTACAACTGAAGGCAGACTCGAGTTGTGGAAGGCTTGACAGGAATAAACCGCGACATGCTTCTCGATACGGCGATTATGGCACTCGAGATCGCGCAACCTTTTGCGAAAAGTACAAGCCTGAGGCAAACGACTCCCAAATTCTTGGACAAATTGAAGAGTGGACGGGCTGCTCTTATGGAGCAGATAGGTGGGCTGCGGTGTCCTCTCGCAAGGCTCGATTGATGTCATTGTCTAAATGATAATATTTTCCGGTGGTTTTAATACCACCTTTGGCATCGAGCGCGCACGCTGGGTCGTGTGGCGCTACGAATCAGAAGGTACCAAGGTTATAAAGCCGCAACCGTGATGCGACAGATTTGGTCTAATGGCAATAAGACCACGCAGCTGGCGACAATAAACGCTAAACGCCTGTTTCTGCGTATGGCCGCTTGTATTTTTGGGGTGCTGTTGGCTGCGGTAACAATCCTGTCCTACCGGTCAGTCCAGAATGGCGGTTATATCTGGGAAGACGACGCGAACTTACGTGAAACGATGGCCGTTTCCTGCGCCTAGTGTAAAAGACCTTCTTTGAAGTGCAAAAAATCGGCGACCGAATCGCGCAGTTGCAACCCGCTACTTTTCACCGGAATAGCCTTGCTGTGACCAACCAGATCGCCATCCATTACAAAATCTTGCGATTCGCGTGGTGGGCTTTGGCGGTAATCGCTTTTGGCGTCACTGTCGCGATTCGAATTCGACTGCTCGGGATTCCGCTTTAGCGCGACGAAGGCGAATATGCTTATGCCGGCCAACTCATGCTGCAAGGCATTCCTCCATACAAACTCGCCTACAACATGAAGTTTCCTGGAACCTATGCCGCCTATGCCGTGATCATGTCAATCTTCGGACAAACAATCCTTGGGATTCACTTAGGCTTGCTCCTGGTCAACGCTGCCACAATCGCCCTTATCTTTTTCCTGGGCCGGCGGCTGATAAATTCGACGGCAGGAATTGCCGCTGCGGCCAGCTACGCAGTTCTTTCGGTAAGCCCATTCGTGCTGGGCCTTGCTGGTCACGCGACGCACTTTGTAGTGTTGCCGGTTCTCGGCGGAGCGTTGCTTTTGCTCAATGAGACAGATCGACAATCGCTTCGAACACTGTTTGCAAGCGGCCTCCTTTTTGGCGCTGGACTGCTGATGAAGCAGCCTGCGATTTTGTTCGTTCTGTTCGGAGCGATTTATCTCGTCTCCAAGGATATTCGTCGCCGACTTGGTCTGGGAAAAATCCTGCTTCGAGGTTTCATCTTCGGTGCTGGTGTAATTTTTCCTTTCGGGGTCGCTTGTCTTCTCCTCTGGTACGCAGGTGTATTTGACAAATTCTGGTTTTGGACAATCGACTACGCGCGCCAATACGACAGCCTCGTACCCCTGACGAAGGCTCCGCAGATTTTTGTTCGTACCGTCACGGAAGTGGTTGGAGCTGCGTGGCCACTATGGGCACTCGCTGGAATTGGCGTTCTCACGGGACTTTGCTCCAGGGAAATCCGCGCCAGCGCAGTCTTTTTGCTCGGCCTGCTGGTGTTCTCGGCACTCGCTGTTTCTGCGGGATTTTATTTTCGATATCACTATTTCATCATGGTTCTTCCCGCGGTTTCGCTGTTTATCGGCGTTGCCGCTAGTACGCTGTCGGACATTGCGGCCCGCCATGCGAACGCGTTCCGATTGGCCCCGCTGCTGTTGCTCGGCGCAGCGCTAAGCATGCCAATCTTTCGGGAAAGAAAGTTCTTTCTTGAAGTCTCGCCGGTTCAAGCTTGTTGGATGATTTACCCGGAAAATCCATTCCCTGAGTCCATCAGGATTGCAGAATATGTCCGCGAACATACAAGCCCGAATGATACGATCGCCATATTGGGATCGGAGCCGCAGATTTATTTTTATTCAAATCGGCGCTCCGCGACTGGTTACATCTATACTTACAGCTTGATGGAACCCCAGAAATATGCGCGACAAATGCAGGACGAGATGATTTGGGAGATTGAACGCGCTCGTCCCAAGTATCTGGTATTCGTAGTAATGAAGTATTCGTGGGTGCAGCGGCCGCAATCCGATCGGCTGATCTTTACCTGGGCAAATGAATACACCGCACAAAATTATACGGCAGCCGGTTTTGTGAACATGACGCCCAAGGAAACCGATTATTTCTTTGGGGATGTTCCGCCGTCGGTCGAGAATCTGAAAGACTACATCTTGATTTACAAACGGAATCCTTAAGCCGCCTTTTCTCACGACATTTAGCGTCGCACGTGCACCGTATTACGCCTCAATCAACCGCTCTCCCCAAAACAAGCCTTCACTGGGTAATTGTCTGCGTTTGCATCGTTCTTGCAGTGCTTACCTGCATCGTTTTTGGTCAAACGCTCCGGCACGACTTCGTTAACTATGACGATCCGCGTTACGTTTACCAAAATCCCAAGATAACCAGCGGCCTTAACATCGCCAGTATTGTCTGGGCATTCACCCATATTCATTCTGAGAACTGGCATCCGCTGACGACGATCACACACATGGTTGATTGCCAGTTATACGGGTTAAAGGCGGGAGGGCATCACTTTAGCAATGTGCTTCTTCATACAATTGGCGTGGTCTTGCTCTTTGTGGTGCTACAACAAATGACTGGGGCGCTTTGGCGAAGCGCGTTTGTGGCAGCGCTGTTCGCTATTCACCCCTTGCATGTGGAGTCGGTCGCCTGGGTGGCGGAACGCAAGGATGTGCTGAGCGGTGTTTTCTTCATGGTAACACTTCTCGCCTATGTCCATTATTCGCGCGCGCCATCGATTGGGCGCTACCTAACAGTAGCACTGGCGTTTGCCCTTGGTCTCATGTCCAAGCCGATGCTGGTGACGGTGCCCTTCGTGCTTTTACTCCTGGATTACTGGCCGCTTTGTAGAATCAGAGGTCAGAGATCAGACGTCAGAGGTCAGAAGAAAGTGCTAACGCTGATCTTGGAGAAGGTTCCACTGATCGTGCTTTCTGCCGTCTCAAGCGTCGTGACGTTTCTTGCCCAGCGAGGTGCGGTCGGCTGGACCGAGCAGTTGCCGGTATTGGCCCGAATCAACAATGCCGTAGTGACGTACGTCGTCTACATGTGGCAGATGCTCTGGCCGGTGAAACTGGCGGTGTTCTACCTGCATCCAGAGAACCGGCTCCCGCTTTGGGAAATCATCCTGGCGCTTGCTATTCTCATCGCCGCGACGGCAGCGGCGTTCGTTTTGCGAAAAAAGGGGCCTTATCTAGTCACTGGCTGGTTGTGGTATTTGGGAATGCTGGTGCCGGTGATCGGGTTGGTACAGGTGGGATGGCAGGGGCACGCCGATCGATATACTTATCTGCCCCAGATTGGTCTTTATGTTCTGCTGACCTGGACTGTTACTGACTTGACCGCGCCGTGGCGTCGCCAACGTGAAATTTTGAGCGCTAGTGCGGCCGTTATCATTAGCCTCTTAAGTTGGCGTGCCTGGATCCAAACCTCTTATTGGCGCGATAGCGAAACGCTGTTTACTCACGCCCTCGCAGTCACCTCAAACAACGATGTTGCCGAAAATAACCTCGGCATCGTCTTTTTGCGAAAAGGTAACCTGGACGAAGCCATCTCTCTGCTGCAAGCAGCCGTGGATCTTCGACCCGAAAATAGCCCTGCCCATGAAAATCTTGCCAAGGCTCTGCTTCAAAAGGGGCAAGTGGCCGATGCACTGGTTCACTATCGCAAATTAGTCGAGCTACAACCTGATAACATAGAGGTGCACAATATTGTGGGCACTGTTCTGATCCAGCAGGGTCAAGCCCGGGAGGCGGTCGAAGAATGGCAGAAGGTCCTGGTGATCCAGCCCGACAACGGAAATGCCATGAGCAACCTCGCGTGGGTATTTGCAACTTCGCCAGATGACTCGCTTCGAGACGGTGCACAAGCGGTCCAACTGGCCGAGCAGGCCCTGCGAATTTCCGGGGACAGAATCCCGGTGATCTTCCGCACATTGGCAGCGGCCTACGCAGAGAGCGGCCGGTTCTCTGAGGCAATTCAAACAGCGCAGCGCGGCATTGAATTAGCCAACAGCCAGGGCAACTCTGGTTTAGCTACCGAGCTCCAGGGGAACATTGCTCTTTACCAAGCAGGGAGCCCACTGCGCGATCTCAGCCTAACAAATGGCAGTTTGTCGCCACATAGTGAATAACAACAAGCGGCAGTTTGGCGACCGCCCAAGCGAATTACCAAGAGGCGTTCGCGGTCGTAGTATAACTATCGTTATATACCTGTTTCTTGCCGCAATCAGCCTGGCCGTATTCGGTCAGACAATCCGCTATGATTTCGTTAATTTCGACGACGATTTATACGTCTATAATGCCCCGGCTATTCAGGCTGGATTGACGATAAAAGGGATAGCGCTTGCCTTTACTAGCCCGCACGCACGCAACTGGCATCCACTAGCGACTATTTCGCACATGCTGGACTGCCAGCTATACGGTTTGAACGCTGGGGGCCATCATGCTACCAACATCGTCTTGCATACCATCGCAGTGCTCCTGCTGTTTCGGGTGCTGCGGCAAATGACCGGCGCAGTATGGAAGAGTGTGGTTGTCGCAGCATTATTCGCGGTTCACCCACTCCATGTCGAATCAGTGGCATGGGTGAGCGAGCGAAAAGACGTTCTGAGCGCAGTTTTCTTTTTCCTCATGCTGGACGCATACGTTCGTTATGTACGCGCAGCGTCTATGACGCGCTATCTGGCGGTCGCTGTCCTGTTCGCGGCCGGGCTCATGTCCAAGCCGATGCTGGTAAGCGCACCCGTCGTCCTTCTCCTTCTGGATTACTGGCCACTACGTCGTTTTGAACAACCCTCCTCAACAAAAAGAAAGGCCAAATTTTTAAAGTCCGGTAATCAAAGGCGCGTAATAACACGCCTCCTCCTGGAAAAGATTCCCTTGCTCGTTCTCTCCGCGGGCGCCTGTGTCATCACATTTGTCCTGCAAAAACGCGCTACTGGCGCGATCCCGCCGTTGCCGTTCACCTGGCGCGTGCAAAACGCGTTCGCGAGTTACGTGATTTACGTCTGGAAAACATTGTGGCCGACACGCCTCGCAGTTTTCTATCCTCATCCAAATAACACCCTGGCAATTTGGGAAGTCATTCTTGCCATCGGATTCCTGCTCGCCATCACTTTGGCAGCAATCGTTTTCCGAAGTGAACGACCTTACCTGTTTACCGGCTGGTTCTGGTATCTCGGTATGCTCGTCCCAGTGATTGGCCTCGTTCAGGCTGGAGAACAAGGCCATGCCGACCGCTATGCCTACCTCCCCCATATCGGTCTGTTTCTCCTCGCGGTTTGGCTCGCTGCTGACGTGAAGGCAGTCCGCCAGTCCAGATTACGGTTTGCTGTAGCAACCGCGGTAGTAATCATCGTTGCCCTGGCATCGGCGGCATTCATTCAGACTTCGTACTGGCGCAACAGCGAGACTCTTTGGACCCATGCTCTTGCCGTGACTTCTGACAACGACTTTGCCCACAATAATCTCGGGTACCTGTGCATCGACCGCGGCGAACTGGACAAAGCGATCTCGCACTTTGAGACCGCGTCAAGAATTAGATCTGGTAAGCAGGATAGCCACTACAACGTGGGTTCAGCTTTTGTGCAAATGAATCTCGCCGACGCTCTGGCCCGAAAAGGACAATCCGATGAAGCGATGGTTCACTACGAGGAGGCAATAAAATTGCAACCGAATTATGCAGATGCCTATTACAACCGCGGAAACGTTCTTTTTGCAAAAGGCCGCATCGACGGAGCAATCGCGGATTGGGAAAAAACTCTCCAAATACAACCCAATGACGCCGATGCACACACCTGCCTTGGTAACGCTCTTCTGCGGCGGGGTTCGCTCAAGGAGGCCATCGCCCATTACGAAAAGGCATTGGCATTAGCTCCTGAAGATCCCCATTCTCGCATCAACATTGCCTGGGTGCTGGCGACATCTTCTGATGCCTCAATCCGCGACGGCGACGGAGACGTCGCGTTCGCGCGTGAGGAAGAGTAGATT
>CATPBS010000025.1 GCA_955652715.1 uncultured Candidatus Udaeobacter sp. | reverse complement strand
TTGAGCGCCCCGAGCCCGATTAGCACTGCCACCGCCACGACGGCACGCATCATAATTCTTTCCCGTAAAACACGAACGCGGCCAACAGCGTGTAGATCGTGGTGTAGAAAATGCCAAGCGCCGCAGTCTTAGCAAGAACTGCCAGCGAAATTGCAGTGCCTGCGATGATATCATCCACCAAGTTGAACGCCTGCAAGTCGGGAAACAACAGCGTCACCACCGCGAGAAAAACGCGAGTAATCAGTCCGCTGCTATGTTCCTGCAGCCAATACTCGCGGGCAGTGGCTTGCAAATGTCCGATAAAATAAATGAAAGCCATCACCACGATGGTGAAAATGTTTGAGGTCGCGAACGTTGAAACAAAGAGGGTGAGTGCCGCGAGCAGGCATGCTTTCAAGTAAATGATGACAATTACGGTAAGGATGTCGATGTTGAATGCAGAAGATCGTATGACCCGCAGAGCATCAGCGACTTGGTCAGGGGGCGCACCGGACATCTGTCTCAGTGTCGCGTGTACCACAGACTGTTCGCGCGTGTACAGCACGAGGAGAAACGCTGCGCCCATCACCATGGTGCTGATCGCCAGCAACAAAAGAACTCCACCAATCTTTCCCAGCACATATTCGAAGCGCGGCACCGGCTTGGCGAGAATGGTGTAAAGTGTGCGGTCCTCAAGGTCCTGTGGAAGCAGCCGCGCAGTGGCAACGATCGCCAGAAGCGAAGTAAAAATCGATATCGCTCCGAGCGAAACATCCTTCAGAATTTGGAATTCCTGCTGAAAAGAGAACTGCGCCATAAAAATCGAGCTGCCGATCAGAACAAGCCCGAAGACCAGCAAGACGTAAAAAACCTTCAGGCGTGTCAACTCGGTGACCGTGTTGATCGTAATCGCGTAAATGCGAGAGAAAGAGAAGGGTCGATACCGCTTCGCGGACGTTGAAGCGTTAAATTGTTGAAGCGTTGAAACGTTTTCGCCCTTTGTCATTTCTGCTTGGTCATTCCTTCATCATTCGACATTCGAGCTTTGTCATTTCTTGTCGCCTCCAGAAACAATCTCTCCAGTGTAGTCGTCGATTTGCGCCGCTCGATCAGTTTTGCGTTTGACCGACTAACAAACGATTCGATTTCCCGGATGAGCTCATCGGAAGCATCAGTGATGACAAGCTCAGTTTGATTTTCAATCGCGATCAATTCCTGCAAATGACCTTCGCGCACCAGTACCCCATCGGCTAGAATGCCGACGCGGTCGCAAATCTCCTGTGCTTGCGCGAGCAAATGCGAAGAAAGCAGCACCGTGATTCCGCGGCGCTTCAGATCGAGAATCAGGTCGCGAATGTCTCGCGAGCCTGCCGGGATCGACACCGGCAGTCGGTTCATCCAGCACCACCAGCCTGGGATCATGAATCAATGCTTGCGCAAGGCCAATGCGTTGCAGCATCCCTTTCGAATACGTACCCAGTCGACGGTTGCGCGCCTTGCTTAACCCGACGAGGTCGAGCAATTCGTCGATGCGCTTCCTTAATGCGGCGCCTCTCAGTCCGCAAAGACGCCCAAAAAAACGCAACGTTTCCTTCCCGGTAAGATATTTGTAAAAATACGGGTTTTCCGGCAGAAAACCGACCGCTTCCCGGCTTTGTACGAGACGACTATCGCGCCCAAAAATTTCTGTGCGGCCACGCGTTGGAGAGACCAGGCCAAGAATAATTTTCAGGGTAGTACTTTTACCGGAACCGTTCGGCCCCAGCAGCCCGTACACCTCGCCTGGTTCGATGCGAAGATTGAGGTCCTTCACCGCGACAATCGATTGTCGGTGGAACGGAACGGGAAAAATTTTCGTTAGTCCGTGAACAGCGACCGCCGGATTAGTCATAGCGAATCTCAAAACCTCGGGCAGTGACCGGTTTGTCCAATTTATTTTCGGTTTGTTTGTGAATCAGCGAGTGCAATTCGCCTTGCGCGATTCGATCGAGGAACGCGCGCACCTCGTCTTCCTCTCCGGCAACCTGAAGTTCCACGCGGCCATTCGGCAGGTTGCGGACCCAGCCAGTTACGTCGAATCCCTTGGCATCATGGCGCACCGACCAGCGGAACCCTACGCCTTGCACATTTCCCTCGTAAAACACTTGGAGCGAAATCATAGTCGCTGGCGTTGAGACCTTGATGCCTCCTAGACGAGCAGACGCAAGGCTATGCATCCAGAATCTGGTTTCGCTTCATCGTTTCACTTATACGAGTAGACGAGACAGAAGGTGCCTTCTTCGCCGTCAACCAGATCGATCGAAACAAAGTACTGACCGCTGTTCGCCGGTGAAAACCCGGCCGCGGCTTTTTCCCCGTTATCGTAATTTTCCGTAGTCACCTGTTTGCCGGTCTCATCGTAGAGGCTGACGGCAATTTTCTTCGCCGGTTCGGTGGCGCCGGCAGAGAACCAGTACTGGTTTCCCGCATAGAGATTCACTGCCACGAGCGCGTGGTCGTGTGGCTTAACAACCCCGCACCAATGTCCATCTCGAATCTTAAAACCATCGTTTGAAAATGCTCCAGCAACGTCGAGCGCGTCTTTGCGCGCGCTCACCTCGGCATCTGTGTCAGCGCGTACGGCAATGGTGTTACCAAGCACAAAGAGCGAGACAAAAATCAACAGGCAGCGTTTCATCTCGGCAATTCTTTGCTCTCTATTTCCTCCATCATCTTGCCAACCACCGCGTTGACTTTCCGCACTTCATCTACAGTGGGCGCCTTACCCGGTGGAAAAGAAACTAGCTTCTCGATTTCGCCAAGCTGTTCGCTTACGTTCTTCACCAGAGGTTCCCCGCGTAACTCGGGTGAGATTTCATTAATTTTTGACTGCATGAAGTGAACCAACGCCGGTTGCCGAAGGACTTTTGCGCTGCGTTCATCATAGTTCTGCATGATCGCTGAAGTGACCACCTGGGTGCCGCGAATCCAACCGCCAAGAGTCACCAGAATTACGAGGTCCTCGTCGGCGTGCGATTGCATTGACGATTTTACCTCGTTTTGCGTGGCTTCCAGTTCTTCCTGTAGCGTGTCCCACTCGTTGTTCCCGGCGAACTCATTGATGCTATTGCCGCGGCCGAGCAGCTTCTCGCTGACTCCGAGTGCTTTTGCGAGCTTGATGATATCTGATCCGATATTTTTAACCTGCTGACTGTCCTTTGCTTCGACAGCAATAAACCCATCGGCAATCAAACCGCCCAGGTTCAGCGCGATCTGAGCGCGGTTGCGGTACGTTACCGGCATTGGCCCGCGATACTGGCCCGACCAGTTTGTTTTTCCCCGCTTTCCAAGCGCGGCGAAAAGTTCGCCCGGTGTCGGTATGCTGATGGAATCGCTTCTGACAGCTTTTTCCAGTTGATCCGCAGCGAGATGGCCAGTCTCCCCGGCGCCCGTCGCTGCAACGACGCCCATGAAAAATCCCAGTACGCCCAGTTTGGCCAAACGAATCATTCGGTCAGGTTATCTGTGCCTCGACAAAATTGCCAATGGGAATCTGTAGCGCAAGTTGGAAAGGTAATTTGCGTCGCTTCACGAAAGCTGTTCTAATCCGCCCAGAATCGTATGGCGCGCACGACCATTACCCAGATCCACGCGCGCGAAATTTTGGATTCGCGCGGCAATCCGACCATTGAAGTCGACGTGCGCGTCGAACGTGGCGCGCTTGGGCGGGCGGCCGTTCCAAGCGGAGCGAGCACGGGCGAACATGAAGCATGGGAGTTGCGTGATGGCGATAAAAGCCGTTTCGGCGGCAAGGGCATGAGGAAAGCCGTTGCCAACGTCAATAACACAATTGCGCCGATCCTCAGGGGCTGGGACGCACGGGACCAGGCGAAGATTGATCATAAACTCATCGAACTCGACGGCACGCCTAACAAGCACAAGCTGGGCGCGAACGCGCTGCTGGGCGTTTCGCTCGCGGTCGCTCGCGCCGCCGCGGCCGCGGAAAATCTACCGCTCTTTCGATATCTCGGCGGAACTGAAGCGCGAGTTTTGCCAGTGCCGATGATGAAC
>CATPBS010000024.1 GCA_955652715.1 uncultured Candidatus Udaeobacter sp. | reverse complement strand
GCCTGGATTGTCGTCGCCCTTTGCGTGGTTGGGCTCCTGGTTTGGGAAATCTATCTGGCAAAACAGATGGCGCCGAGATCTGCGGCAGCGGGTGTTGCGCCGGGACAAACTTCCCCCACGCCAACTCCGGCAATTCTCGCGGCTTCGCCATCGCCGACTCCCCTCGCGGAAGCTGCGCCAAGCACTCGCGAGCCAGTTCCGAGCTTTGCCGAGAAGATCCAAACGTTGCGCAATTCAGACGTCGAACTTCGCCTGACAAATCGCGGTGGAGGAATCAAGGAAGCGGTCCTGCTCAGGCAGATAGCCGAAAAGGGGCAGCGGGTCATCTTGAATTCAGATCGGAGCGCACCAATCGGCGCAATCATCGAGCAACCATCAGCGCCGACGCTCCCCGAGTTTACTGTATCTTCCGAGTCGGATTCTGCTGTGCAATTTGAGCGCACGACGGCTGAACAGGTTGCCATTCGAAAAAAGTTCTACTTTCAAAAATCTCCAGAGGAAAAAGACAACTACGTGATCGAAATGGATGTTGATCTGGAGAATCGAGGGGACAAGCCATATCAAAGCGACGGCTACTTTGTGGCACTCGGTTCCGCAGCCCCAATTCATGCGAGGGATTATCCTTCCTTCACGCGTCTGGTCTGGTGCATCGACGGAAGAGCGAAAGGAATTGACGTTGGTTGGTTCGGAAGTAGTGGCGGCGTTCTCGGTCTGGGGCAGCGCGCTGCCAGACCCTATTTTCAGGAAACTGTCGCAGGCGCGGAATGGGTCGCGGTGAGCAATCAGTTTTTCGCTACATTAATCGCGCCGCTCACTGCCAAGGCAACGGGGGCATGGGGCCGGCGTTTCGAGATCGAACGCTCGCCGGACCAAAAGCTTCTTGGCATTGAGGGGGCGCTCGGGATGCCGGGATTTGAGTTGCAGCCCGGGCAAACATACAGCGCTCGTTTCGAAATCTACGCTGGTCCGAAACTCTACCATCGCCTCGCGCAGCTCCCGCACAACGAAGCCGAGGTCATGGACTTCGGGATGTTCAAAATAGTGTGCCAGTTTCTGCTTAATTTCATGAATCTGCTGCACAGTTGGTTGCACGATTATGGCCTCGCGATTCTGGCCCTCACCACGATCATCAAACTCACGCTTTGGCCAATCCAAAACAAAGCGAACCGCTCCATGCGTCAGATGGCTGCGCTCTCGCCAAAAATGCAGGAGCTGCGCGAAAAATACAAAGACGACCCAACCCGGATGAATCAGGAGGTGATGAAGCTCTACAAGCAATACGGGATTAACCCGGTCGGCGGCTGTTTGCCGATGGTGATTCAAATTCCGATCTTCTTCGGTCTCTTCAAAATGCTTGGCCAGGCAGTGGAATTGCGAAACGCAAAGTTTCTTTGGGTTAGAGATCTTTCTCAGCCGGACACCATAGCGCATCTACCATTGCTCGGTTGGCCGATTAATATCATTCCACTGTGCATGGCCGCGACGCAGATCTGGCTCATGGCGATGACGCCAAAGACGGGCGATCCCACCCAGCGGCGCATCGCCATGTTCATGCCGCTGATCTTTCTATTTATCTGCTACAATTTTGCCGCAGCTCTGGCATTGTATTACACTGCGCAGAATCTTTTCAGTATCCTGCAATTTTATCAGAACAGAGGCCAACCCATGCCGACGCTCGAAAAAGTTGCGCCTGCCGGAAAACGAAAACGATGATGACCCCGAAAGATCTGCTCGATACGATGCTTGGTTATCTCGGCTTCGTTGTGCAAATCGAGGAAACCACCAATGAAGGTGGGAACCCGACGCTGCAGATCTATACCGAGGAGAGCCGGCGCCTCATTGGACGTGACGGCGAGACCCTTGAGGCCATCCAGTTCTTACTGAATCGACTGTTGCAAGCCAAAGACAAAGACGCCGAAAAAGTCATTGTCGATTGCGAACATTACCGCTCCATGCGCGAAGATCGCATTGTGCAACGCGTGCGAGGATTGGCTGATCGCGTGCGCATCACCGGCCGCTCGCTGCAGCTTGAACCGATGAATTCCTACGAGCGGCGCCTTGTCCACAATGCTTTTAAAGACGATCCCGATGTGGCGACTTGGAGCCCATCCGACTCGGCACGCATCAAGCAAATCACCTTGCTAAGACGCCAGCAGAAAAAGGAGACAGCCTCCCAAGGAAAGGCAGTTTCCTAATCGCCTCTAATTTCGCCGTTGGATCTTCGGCGTTAAGCATTGGACGTTTTTGGATTAAACCGCGCGACATCGGTTCCGCTTCCGACGCGGACTTCCGGTCGCCAGCGGAATTTTTGCAGAATCGGATTCGGTTTTTCTTCAACCGCGTCGGCAATGATTTCGCCAAGCACCGGCGCAAATTTGAAACCATGGCCAGAATCTCCCGCAGCAATCACTAATCCTTTGCGCTCCGGATCGCGTGCGATCCAAAAATGCCCATCGTGCGTATCGCAATACATGCAGACCCGCGTGTAAACAATCGGCGCGTCTGCCAGCGCTGGAAATGTGGATGACAAAAACTCGCGCAGACTCTTTTCGTCTTCGGGAGTCACAGCCCGTTTAGGAGATTCTGGCGACATCTCCTGCCCAGGACCGTGATTTGCGATCTTCACAACACCATCGCGATTGATTGGAAATCCGTAATAACCCGTCGTCGTAATGTCCGCGCCAAAAACCGGAAAACGCTCGGGCGCGAATAGCTCAGCTTGCCGTGGCTTTAGGTGAAACACCGGCTGGCCGCTCGCACGGAAGAACTCTTTTGTGAAAGGCAGCAGATACGGCGTCCACGCGCCCACGGCCATCACGACAAACTCCCCGGCGAGTCGCTGTCCATCATCGAGCACGATGCCTCTCACCCGATCGCTATCTTCATCCAAGTGCGAAAACCTGACGCCCTCTCGCAGTTCAATGCCCAGCGATTTGGCGCGCCCGACTAACGCTGCAACGACACGACCGCTTTCCACGTAGCCGGCTTCCAGCTCCAGAACTCCGTCTCGATAAAGTTCCGGATTCCATGCCGGAAAACGTCTCCAGAATCGCGCCAAGTTCATGCGCTCGATCTTGTGTCCGAGGCGTTCCAATGTTTTGAAACTTTCGTATTCGAAATCGCCCGGCTTCAGTTCCTTTTGACGCAGGAACATTACGCCAACCTCATGGTAAAACTGGGTCCCGAATTCTTGATTCCATTCGCGCCAGAGTTTGATCGAGCGTTCAGCTAATTTGGTGTATTGCTCGTCTGCGCCATAGGCGGCGCGAACTGCTTTGCTAATGTCAGTTGACGCTGCTAGCGGATGCGGCAGCGGCCCGGGATCGATCAGAATCACCCCGTGGCCGCGTTTCTTTAATTCGATCGCGGTAGTAACACCATTAATTCCCGCGCCAACGACGATGACTCTCGACATCTCAGAACACCGCACGGTCTAGCGGCGTTTGTGTCAAGGGCCGATGTTCTTTATTTGGCAAAGTGCGAAGTACCCATGCTTCCGCTTGCAGCTTCCTCGCAGGCTCGCCACGGGAGGAGCCCGTCCGACTGGCGGACCGGGGCCTTGCGCTAAGCCAATATTCCCAGCGCGTGTTCCCGTTCGAGCAGCGTCGGATGCGAGTAGTAAAAGCCGCTGTAGAGCGGATGCGGCGTGAGAT
>CATPBS010000023.1 GCA_955652715.1 uncultured Candidatus Udaeobacter sp. | reverse complement strand
TTATCCACCTTACCAAATTCCATTGTTGCTGCTCGCGATCGCAATCTTGATCGGTGTCTGGCTAGAGAATAGGCGCGAGGCGAAGCCAAGCTCGGGGGCGCGGGGATTGATACTGATTGGTGCAGCTGTGGCCGCTGTCGCGTTGGTGCTGGTTCCGTTTTGGATCGATGTGAGATCAACGCTTGCGCTAGTGGCGCAGACCGCGTATCCCGGCGCCCGACGCAGCACGGGCGGCAGTCTTTCGCTTTTCAAATTGCTCTCCGGATTAACGGGTTTCTTTGAAACCGAACAAGTTGAACCAGGCGCTTACGATAATATTTGCGAAGCGAGCAATTTCTATCCGCTGTGGCTGGCGGCCGCTCTGACCATGCTGGTGGCGCGTTGGCGACTACGAATGAGTTTTTCACCGCTACTTGCTGCGCTGGGGATTTATCTCATTTGCTTAAGCCTCTATTGCGTCGTGCCGATGCCCGGTTGGTTGCTGCGCGGAACATTGCTTTCCTTCGCCACCGAACAGCGCGCGTTGCTCGGGATCGGGCTCGCCAATATTTTCTTTTGCTGCCTTTTCCTGGATCGTTATCGAGAGCGCGTCTTTACGAACGTCGGCGCCGTCACAGCTGGTCTGGCCTTGTGGCTGGCAAGCGCGGTTTTACTACAAGCGATGAGGTCGCATGACAGCGCGTTCTTCGACACGCTTCAGTTCATCTTGCTGTTGGCGATTAACGCAGTCATCCTCGCCCTTTTCTTCTGGGAAACGATGCGACCGTGGCTGCCCCCGGTCCTGGGTGCGCTTCTCATCTTCAGTAACGCCGGGATCAATCCAATCATGCGAGGCCTGTCGCCGCTGTTGGATTCCAGCGCCTTCAAGGCAATAGATCAGGTCAGGTCAGCCGATCCCGACGGGAAGTGGATTGTTTACCATACCCGGTACTTCGCGCAGTTGGTCAAAGCGACCGGAGCGCCGGTCCTTAACGGCACGAAAATTCTACCCGAGCTGCAACTGCTCCGACGCATCGATCCCAAACGCACTGCTGATTTTATTTACAACCGCTATGCGAATATCGCCTATGAGCTACCTAAAGATCCGAATCAGATTAATTTCAACCTGATCTATCCGGATTTTTACATGGCCTTCATTTCCCCAGATCATCCGGTTCTTCGAGAAGCCGGCTATCGCTATTTGGTGTTTCCGAATGTTTGGCTGGACGCCGAGTCGAATGGATTTTCGCTGGTAGAGGAGATTCATCCCAGCAGGCTATGGATCTACAGAAGCACAGCTGGCGGCAGAGCGGTAGATAACTAGGCAAGACCCCTCGTGATTAGCTTGTCCGTCCGCCAGCGGCGCCGGCTTGCAATCCACAGAGACCGGACGGCCTGACTTTTGCTCCAGGAGAGGCATGCGTCGCAATGAGCTGGAACCCATTACGCCGGATCGTATCGATCTAGGTGGCAAGCGCCTGCTCATTTTTATCGTCGCCTATAATGCCGAGGCAACGATCGAAAAAGTTTTGAGCCGCATCCCGGCGCCACTGCATTCGGACGCCGTTGAAGTGCTCATCATCGACGATTCATCGAAAGACGGCACGTTTGTCAAAGGCCTAGGCTACCAACAACGCAACTCCGAATTCAAAATCACCGTTTTGCGCACGCCAGAAAATCAGGGTTACGGCGGCAACCAAAAGCTCGGTTATCGTTACGCGATCGATAATGGCTTCGATTTTGTCGCGCTCGTGCATGGCGACGGTCAATATGCGCCCGAAAAATTACCCGACCTGATCGAGCCGCTCCTGCGCGAAAAAGCCGATGCGGTCTTCGGCTCGCGCATGATCGACAAGCGCGCCGCGTTGCGCGGCGGAATGCCGTTCTACAAATGGATCGGCAACCAGATCCTGAGCACGTTTCAAAACTGGATGCTCGGCACCGTCCTATCAGAATTCCATTCCGGATACCGCGTTTACTCGACTCGCGCACTTGTTCAGGTTCCGTTTGAACGCAACACGAACGATTTCCATTTCGATACGGAGATCATCATTCAATTCGTGCTGAAGAAACTGCGGATCGTCGAACTGCCGATCCCGACGTTTTACGGCAACGAAATCTGCTACGTGAATGGATTGAAATACGCGGCAAACATTTTTCGAACAATGCTCCGCGCGCGCAGCCATCAGGTGAATTTGCTTTTCGACCAGAAGTTCGACGTCAATGCGCCTGAGGAAACCTACGATTTGAAGCTCGGATACGAATCTTCGCATACTGCCGCTATCGCCGCGGCGCATCCCGGCGGGCATATTCTCGATGTTGGTTGCGGCCAGGGTTACATCGCGGCCGAGCTGATCAAGCGAGGTTGCCGCGTCACCGGGATGGACCGGTATGTGCCCGATTCGGCCGAGAGGCCGGAGCAGGTTAATTTTATCCGATGGGATCTGGATCGGAAAGAATTCCCGGTGAACGTCTCGCAGTTCGATCAAATCTTCCTTCTCGACATCATCGAACATTTAAAGGAACCGGCTCATTTTATGGATGAACTGCGTTTTGCGACTGCTTGCAAACGTCCGGAAATAATCCTGACGACCGCAAACATCGGATTTATCGCAACGCGGCTGATGTTGCTGTTGGGCCAATTCAATTACGGAAAGAAAGGCATTCTCGACGTAACACACACGCGTCTGTTCACATTTCGATCGATGCGCGAGCTGTTAAAGCAATCAGGCTACGAAATTCTCGAAGTGCGCGGAATCCCAGCGCCGTTTCCCGCCGCGATCGGCGACAATTTCTTCGCCCGCGCGCTCCTGCGCCTGAATACAGCGCTGATTCGCATGAGCAAAGGATTGTTTTCCTACCAGATTTTCATTCGGGCGGAAGCGAAACCGACGGTGAACAATTTGCTGCGCGAAACGATCTCGGGCAGTTCCGCATTGAAAGCGGAAGCGTTCACCCAAGCGGCGTAATCGCGACGACGTCTGAGCGAATCACCGTTTCACATGGAGACGCCACGCCGGAACTTCGTTGTCGCTTTACTCGTTATTCTGGCGCTCTCGGTGCCACTCTGGCCGGGCTTTGACGGCCCTGCCACTCCTATGGACGAAGGATCGCTGCTCGTTTATCCGGAGTTAATTCTCAAAGGACAACTTCCCTACCGCGATTTCGAAACATTTTATGGGCCCGCGAACCTTTGGGTCCTGTCGGCCGCCTATGCCGGCTTCGGCTCAAGTATTCTTACCGAACGCGCTGTCGGCTTAACCTATCGAATCCTGACTCTCCTGGCGATTTTCGCGCTGGTGCAACGATGGGGTACGACACTCGCCGCAGGCTGCACCATCGTAACCAGCTTGCTTCTTTTGCCGACAGTGCTCGGTGCATATGCGTGGATCGGCGGGGCAACATGCGCGTTGTGGTCGATTTGCGTGATCGCTAAGCCTGAATCGGCACGTCGATGTTTTCTCGGAGGCATTCTTGCCGGATTGGCGCTGCTGTTTCGAGTCGATCTGGGGCCAGCAGTGATCGCTTCGGCCCTGCCGCTGTTTCTTCTCATGAGGGCCGCACGGCGCTGGAGTTATCTCGGCGGAGTCGCTCTTGCGCTGCTGCCACTCGGATGGCTAACGGTGGCGGCGGGTCCGAAGGAGATCCTAGACAACCTGCTGCTTTTCCCGGTGATTTACTCAAGTCCAGCGCGCCATCTACCAATCTTTTCAGCGGAGAATTACTTGGTCTTGCTATTTCTCGCTCACATCATCGCCGTTGCTGGGAACGTCCTTGCCGGTGTCATCGCGATACGCGCTGACCGCCGAAGTCCCACGGCATGCCTTCTTCTGTTCCTGGCACTTCTTGGCCTCGCTGTAACCCATCAGGCAGTACAACGGATCGATCTAATCCACGTCGTGTTTGTCGCCTTCGTCTCGCTGGGTGTGTTGCCATTGTCGATCTTTGTAATTCGGTCGCACTTACGCGTTACAATGTCGCTGCCGGTTGAAGCAGTGCTGGCCACCGCCATTGTTCTTCTCCTGCTCGAGGGGATTTCATTCAGGGCCACCCTGAAGGCTAGTGGCGAGGTAATTGCCGGTGTAGGTGGCCAAACCGGAACAACCGTCTTTCTTACGCGACACGGACGCTCGTTTCCGCTTTCTTCGATGAACGCGGCCGTCATGCTTCGCAAAATACTCGATCGGCTGGATGCTCTGGCATCGCCCGGCGAACGAGTTTTCGTGGGACCGGCCGATCTTCGTCGCACTAATGAAAACGAAACATTCATCTACCACCTGATCCCGCAACTTCTACCCGCCACCTATTTTCTTGAAATGAATCCGCGATCGGCCAATCGGCCAAACTCTCGTCTAGCGCAAGACATCGCCAGCGCAGACTGGCTGATATTGACCCATAAATTTGACGGATGGAATGAGCCGAACAAATCGGCAGAACTTGGATCCGATCAACCGATGCGCGTCGTTCAGGATCAGTTCGAACTGTGCGGTCAGTATGGCAGTCGCGATTTATATCGCCGTCGCACACCGGCCGTAACAAAACTCTGATCGGAACTCGCCCGCGATAGCCTAGTTATTTCAATATCCGTAGCGCGCGAAGTAATCCTTCGCTCACCAATTCGTAGAGCGGAAATTTCACAAAGAGAATGACGTATTGGCGCAGCTCAAGCGCGCAGATCAACGCGACCGCCGCGCCCAGCACGATATTTCGGTAACGGCGCAGCGGCGAAACGAGGCCGACGACTGAGCTGAACGCCAGAAATCGCAGCGGCACGTCCCACATGTTGGCGTACCGAAGATTCATTCCGTACTTCACGTTGCACATCACGAGATAACTCGCGGCGATGAAGATCGACATGAAAAGCTCCGGCTTCTTTGTGCGATCGAGTTGAAAGATCGATCCGAGCGCAAGAAGCAAAATCACCGGGCTGACGAGCAAAAGATCGACCAGGTACCGGTACCACGGGCCGTCACCGGTCATAATCGCGAACGGCATTTGGGAAGCTTTGCTCACGAGTAATCGGTAGGTCTCGATCAAATTGTTCAAACCACCAGCCAGAATGATCAAGGTAACGACCCCGCAGAATGGACCGGCGATTGTTGCCAGCAAAAGCTCGCGCGTCACAGTTCCAAATTGCAACCATCGATTGGCCACAAGCAAAACGACAAGGGAAACCCAGACGAAGAACGAATTTTCTTTCGTGGTGACGAGAAACGCGAGCGCGAGCCCATAAGCAGCGATCCACCGCCAATCGTGGGCCGCGCGCAAGTTTTCCCAAAGCAACCAGAGGCAAAGTAGCGCCCAAAATGCGAAAAAGCCGTCGATCAATGCGTGCTGCGACATATGGACTTGCGTCGGCGCAAAGGCGGTGAGCGCGCCGATCCCAAGTGCCCATGCCGCTCCGCGCAATCGCCAGGCAAATGTTATCGCCAGACCCAGTGTGAGAACACTGAAGAAAGCGGCGACTTGGCGCAGGGCTTCAAGCGCCTCGCAACCGAAAAGAGAATGCCAGACATAAGCCGTAAATATGTAAAGAAATCGAACCGGCGGCAG
>CATPBS010000022.1 GCA_955652715.1 uncultured Candidatus Udaeobacter sp. | reverse complement strand
GGTTACTACTTCGGTTCGTCGGCAACCTTGAGAACAATTTTACCGCGCGTGTGACCAGTTGCGACCTGTTCCTGCGCTTTCACGGCTTCCGAAAGCGGGAACGTTTGAGAAATGATTACTTTGATTTTCTTTTCGTCGATCAATCTACCGATTTCGGCGAGCTCATCTGAATTCGGCGCCACACTAAGCGTCGCGCCACGAATGCCGTGCTTATCGAGTTCAGTTTGGTCGAGGCGCGCGACGATCGACACAATGAATCCGCCTTTCTTTACCACGCCGTACGAACGCGCCAGCGTATCCTTGCCGACCGAATCGAGCACCACATCGACGTCTTTGGCGACGTCCTCGAATCTTTGTTTTGTGTAATCGATCGAGACATCGGCACCGAGTTCCTTGAGGAGATCCTGATTCGCAGTGGATGCCGTCGCGATTACCCTCGCTCCGCGCGCCTTAGCGATTTGAATCGCAAAAGTTCCGACGCCGCCTGATCCACCATGAATGAGCACAGTCTGGCCGGCGCTTAGCTTCGCGGTATCGATCAACGCCTGCCATGCCGTCAAAGCGACAACGGGCACCGCCGCAGCCTCGACGTACGTGAGCGACTTCGGCTTGGGCGCGGCTTCACGTTCCGTTGCCAGCGCGTATTGCGCGTAACCACCGTTGTTATCCAAGCTGACGTACGCGAACACAGCGTCGCCTGCTTTGAATTTCGTGACGTTGCTTCCAACTTTCTCGACGACTCCTGCGATGTCAGCGCCCAGAATCATCGGGAATACAGTCTTTTCATGTTTGGCAAACATTCCAGATCGGATCATCCCATCGACAGGATTTACGCCGGCCGCGATCACGCGAACGAGAATCTGATCTGCCTTCGGCTCTGGTCGTGGTACATCCTCAGACTTTAAAACCTCTAGGCCGCCATACTCATGAATAACAATAGCTTTCATCGTTGGATTGGCTGGTCGCCCAAGCGACGTAAGTGCGAACGCGATTGCGAAAACACACTGACAACCTGGGGTTAAGGCTAGCATGCTGTGCTAACGGTCACGTGACATCACCCCAACCGCAGGCAAACCTTGATCTGCTATTCTTTGCAGAAAGCGCTCGGTTCTACTGAACTTTAATATCGGTATGGAACGCACCAACCCATTTCCCGCCCTGTTGAACCCAAACGCTTCCGCTATTGTAGGTACCGGAAATGTCCTTACCGCCGAAAGTCGCGTGTTGCGTCACTTTATATGTAATCATGGCGACTTTAGGGTGTGGGAACACCACCTTCACGTCCGCGAATGAGTAGTCGCTCAAATCGGTTTTCGCCATATCTGCAACTTCGCCATCCAGGGTCTTAGTTCCGTCGGCGTAAACGCCCCAGTAGTCCTTGGAGAGAAGCGCTTTGAACGCGTCAGTCTGTTTGTTTTTGTATGCCTCCCAGGCAGATTTTTCCAAACCAGTGATCGTGGTCTCAGTTGCAGCCGATTTACCCGATTTCGTTGGGCTCGCTTGAGCAAGACAAATCGGAGCAACTGCCATCAAGGCGATACAACAAAGAATGAATTGTTTTTTCATGGCTCAGTTCTTAACTCGACTCGCGCGCCCTCGTCGAGCCTTTTCGGACGCTGATCTCCGATTTCGGACCGCTGAGGTTTGCCGTGCTGCAGCTTTGTAACGGCGTGATCACTTGATGAGATCCGCCCAGTCGGTTGGCCTCGTTTCATGCTCCTGGAGGCGAAGGCGGTTCCGGCGGCGGATTCAATGATGACGTCGGTGGTGGCGCGACAGGCGTCGATGGCAAGATCGGCAAGAATTCTGGTGGCATGAACGTCGTCCACACATCGTATTCGGGACCGAACTGGCGAAGAAACAAAAGCGAAAACGAACGAAGCAAAACAAAGACTGGTAGCAAAATCACAGTGCCGATGTAAGGAATCGCGGCGATGCAGCATGTCGCGCAGGTTGCAAGGCACGCGACGATCCCGGTGGCCAACGCCAGAACAATCAAAAACAAACAATACAAAAGGGTTTCACCCGGATGCGCTGCAACTAACCTGGCAACGATACCAAACGCTTCAGAGGCGCGGCAACGCTGTACGTACATGACGGGGACCATGAAACTGGCGATCAACGACCATGCGAGAATGAGAATAATCACCACGAATGCCCACGCGGCGATCGTCGATATCAAATACAGGTCGTGTATGTGCAGAAAGGTAACGCCTCTGATAATCGGAAGCACGAATGGAAGCGACAACAGCGCCGCGAAAATCAAGAAGGCAAAGCCGACCAGCAGTGAGAAAAAGAAATAGCTGTTCCCCTCTGTTTGGAAGTTCCGCCATGGTTCTGCAATTGCGCCGCGGTTCTTGACAATGCAGTCGATAAACATGAAGCCGCCGCGTGCTCGCAGCCAGGCAAACAGGACAATCAGAACGAGAACGAACCCAATCAGAACGCAAACGCCTATCACTAGAATTGGATGCGGAATTTGGCTGATTGTCTCATTTAGCTTCTGCACATCGCCGCGACGGTTGTACTGGTAGTTGAAACCGCCACCACCACCGCCCAGGTGCGCTAGCCAGGCGGCAAAGCCAATCACAAACCATTTCTTTACGTCGAACGGCTGGAACAGAATCTTCTTCATCAATTCGAACGCTTCACCAAAGGGTTTGAAGATTTCAATTTTCGGTCCGGTTCCATTCATGCACGGCATTCTGAATCGGTTTCGCCAATGTAATCAAGCCCGCGATCACGATTTGCGTTACGTCCATCTGGAGGGACTACGCAGCATCGCGTCCGAAGTATTTCGACGCTAAGACGCAGTGATTGTGCGCTGTCCGCTGCGAATCGGCAGGGACGTGCCGTACCGGATGCGCTGAGGACAGCGCACTCTGTAGCTCGCGTCGCGCGGTTGTTTAGTGAGCGAGGAGAGCCATGTTAGTTCTCAATGTCGAGCGTAAAGCGTCGCTACCCGATCGGCGCGGAAGTGGTTGGCGAAAACCAAACCCATTTTCGTCTTTGGGCGCCGAAGGCGCGAGAAGTTGATCTTGTTGTCGAGGAGGGGCCGGACTCAAAGCGACCGTTTCATTCGCTGACAGCGGAACCAGATGGATATTTTTCCGGAGCTATTAACATCACCGCCGGTACTCGTTACCAATTTCGAGTAAACGGCGGAGAAATGTTGTATCCCGATCCGGCGTCACGCTTTCAACCCGATGGGCCGCATGGTGCGTCGTGCGTAGTGGATCCAACGAAGTTCCAATGGACCGATTCGCATTGGCCGGGCTCCGCAGTCGCGGGGCTGAAAGGCCAGATCATGTACGAAATGCATGTCGGCACGTTCACAAAGGAAGGAACGTGGCGCGCTGCGGCGGAGCAATTGGAAGAGCTGGCACGTATCGGAATCACGGCGGTCGAGATGATGCCGGTCGCGGATTTTCCTGGGAAATTCGGCTGGGGCTACGACGGGGTAAATCTTTTTGCACCAACGCATCTGTATGGCACACCAGACGATCTGCGGGCGTTCATCGATCGCGCCCACTCGTTAGGCTTGGCTGTAATTCTCGACGTCGTTTATAACCATTTCGGACCGGACGGAAATTATCTCGCTATTTTCTCCGATGATTATCTGATTCGCGAAAAAGAAAACGAATGGGGCAATGCCATCAATTTCGACGGACCGAATTCAGGGCCGGTTCGCGAGTTTTTCATCACGAACGGGCTTTACTGGATCGAGGAATTTCATTTCGACGGGTTCCGCTTCGACGCGACACACGCGATCCGCGATCAATCCACCGAGTACATCATTGGTGCCGTCGGACGCGCGGCGCGCAAAGCAGCCGGCTCGCGTACGATTGTCCTTACCGCCGAGAACGATCTGCAGGAAGGCAAAATGGCGCGACCGCGCGGCGAAGGCGGTGACGATTTGGACGGGATGTGGAACGACGATTTTCATCACAGTGCCGTCGTGGCATTAACTGGTCGCAACGAAGCTTATTACAGCGATTACCTCGGCACGCCGCAGGAATTTATTTCCGCAGCGAAATACGGGTTCCTTTATCAGGGCCAGGCGCTCTCGTGGCGGAAAGTCTTGCGTGGGACCGGCACGTTCGGCATTGCTCCGGAGGTCTTCGTTTGCTTCCTCGAAAATCACGATCAAATCGCGAACACCGGGCCTGGCCAGCGGTTGCGCTTTCAAACGTCACCCGGACGCTACCGCGCCATGACCGCCCTTCTCCTGCTCGGGCCATGGACGCCGCTCCTGTTTCAGGGACAGGAGTTCGGCGCGTCCAGTCCGTTCATGTTTTTCGCGGATATCGGCGACGCTTCTGTGCGCGACGTGATTCGGAGAGGCCGTGTTGAATGGCTGGCGCCATTTTTATCGGTTACCGAAGAAGAAGCGCTGCGAACTTTACCCGGTCCGGCTGACCCACAGGTGTTTGCCCGGTGCAAACTGGACTTTTCCGAGCGAGAAAAGAATCGCGAACTTTACGATTTGCATATCGATCTCCTAAAATTGCGGCGAGAAGATTCGCGCTTTCGTCAGCAGATTCCAGGCGGAGTCG
>CATPBS010000021.1 GCA_955652715.1 uncultured Candidatus Udaeobacter sp. | reverse complement strand
ATGCTGGATCCTACATACCGGGTGCCGGATTAGCGCACCTCGTTTTTTTTCATCGCGCACTAAGCATCTAGTATCGCTTCCTTTCGTTTTCTATGGACTTACGGGTAAAACGGGCGGCTCGAATTGACATCGAAATTACTGTACCGGGCGATAAAAGCATTTCGCATCGCGCCGTTATCATCGCCGCCTTGTCGAATGGGGTATGCACTCTGCATGGATTTCTTCCAAGCGAGGATTGCATGCACACCGTTAACGCAATGCGCGCCTTGGGTATCAAGATCGAACAGCCCGAGCCGACCACACTAATCGTTCACGGGAAAAAGCGGGTCCTTACCGCACCCCAAAAGGAAATCAACTGTGGCAATTCGGGTACGACTATGCGGCTTCTCGCCGGTCTGCTAGCCGGACAAACATTTGAAAGTCGCCTGGTGGGCGACGCGGGATTGTCGCGACGCCCGATGGACCGCGTGATCGCGCCGCTTTGTGAGATGGGCGCGAGCATCGTTGCCGAGGGGCCGGACGAAACACCGCCGCTGCGCATCCGCGGCGGTTCGCTGCGTGGAATTCATTATCGCCCGCCTGTGGCAAGCGCACAGGTGAAAGGTGCATTGCTGCTGGCAGGTCTTTTTGCGAGGGGCAAGACTACTGTCGAAGAGCCGATACCGACGCGAAACCATATGGAGAAAATCTTCAATTATTTCCTGGTGCGGACGGCAGCAGAAGATGGTGGCAGTGTCACTGTATTCGGCGACCAGGTTCCAGAGTCGCGCGACTTTGCCATTCCCGGCGACATATCTTCGGCAGCATTTTGGCTGGTTGCCGCTGCGGCGCAACGGAGGGGGCATTTGCTCATCCGTGACGTTGGACTAAATGACACACGAACCGCGTTGCTTGCTGTTCTGCTCCGCATGGGTGCGCAGGTGCGCGAGGCCGTTGAGGATGTCGATCAGCTTGAACCACGCGGCATTGTCGAGGTAACT
Organism: uncultured Candidatus Udaeobacter sp.; assembly: GCA_955652715.1. Lineage (GTDB taxonomy): Bacteria > Verrucomicrobiota > Verrucomicrobiia > Chthoniobacterales > UBA10450 > Udaeobacter. The sequence goes on along the minus strand of CATPBS010000021.1, from coordinate 1,854 downwards.
GGTTTCCCGCTTAAAGGAACCGTTATCCAAGGTAAGGAGGTGCCCCAGCTTATTGACGAACTACCGATTTTGTCAGTTGCGGGCGCCTTGGCAAACGGCAAGACCATTGTTCGGCATGCGGAGGAATTACGCGTAAAAGAAACTGATCGCATTGCCGCAATCGCGCACAATCTGCGCGCCATGGGTGCCCAGGTGTCCGAGCTGACAGATGGGCTCGAAATCCATGGGCCAGCGCCACTACACGCTGCGCGCCTGGCAAGCTTCGGTGATCATCGCATCGCAATGGCATTTGCCATAGCGGGTCTTTTCGCTGATGGCGAAACGATTGTTCAGGACGCTGAATGTATTCGTGAGTCTTATCCAGGATTTGAAACGGTGCTTGAAGAGTTCACGAATCCGAAACGGATGCAGGTCAGCACCCCCGTGATCGGCTCACTTACTCCCACTCCCCCAGAGGAAAGGTGAGGTGGTTTGGGCCGTCGGTGTTGCGTCGACCCTACAATAAGGCGGCCGTTGCATTGCCGCGCGATGGGCGACTAAACTGAGAGCCTCGGTTCCATGCATTCTTCCCAGCCAGGTTTTCATAGAGTGGTCGCGATTGATGGTCCGGCTGCCTCCGGAAAGAGCAGTGTCGCGCGAGAGCTCGCCCGGCGGCTCGGCCTTGTCTACGTCAATTCCGGCGCCATTTACCGAGCAATCACCTGGCACGTCCTCGAGAAAGGGATCCATACAGAAGATATCGATCGCATCGCCGAAGTTCTCGAATCAGCAACGATTAGCTGCTGGGTTCAGGACAGCGAGTCGCGCATCCTGGTAGATAATTTCGATCCCGCGGACCATTTGCGTGATGATCGCGTGAACGAAAGCGTTTCCCGCGTAAGCAGGTTTCCTATGGTTCGCGAAATTGTTACGCAGAAACTGCGTGAGCATGCACGCAGCGACAACTTGGTCGTGGAAGGACGGGACATTGGTTCGGTCGTTTTCCCCGACACCCCTTACAAATTTTATGTTGATGCTTCTCCCGAGGTCCGTCTCCAACGTCGTGCCGCACAGGGGGAGCGCGACGAAATCGCGCTCCGCGATCACGCCGACTTTTCGCGATCTGTCTCACCGCTCGTCATCGCGGAAGATGCATACGTCATCGACACATCGCATTTGACCATCGAAAAAGTTGTCCGCGAGATTCTCGCCCGACTTAAGGAAATGGGTCTGCGAATTTAGCGAATTCGCGACTTGGAGATTTTAAGACCGAACTGGATCAAATCGCTAAATCGCTCGCTGTTAAAAGAATATCTACTACTCGATAGGCTATCAATCTTCTCGTCTCGTCGGCCGATTGTTTTTTCGGTTTCGTGTGATCCATCGTGAGCGAATGATTCAGAGCGGCCCGGCGATTCTCGCAATGAATCACCAGAGTTATCTCGATCCGCCGCTTGCGGGGATTACGTGCGATCGAGCGATTTACTTCCTGACCCGCCGAACGTTGTTGGACGCGCCGCTGCTCGGCTGGCTGTTGCCAAAGTTGAATGTCATCCCAGTAAATCAAGAAGGCGTCGATCGCGGCGCCATTAAGGCTGTCATTCGTGTTCTCCAGGCTGGGAACGGCGTCCTGGTTTTCCCCGAGGGCTCACGCACTCTCGATGGTAGCTTGCAGCCGGCCGAGCGGGGATTGGGCTTGGTCATTGCCAAAACACTTGCGCCGGTCGTGCCGATGCGAATCTTTGGCGCGCACGAGGCACTGCGGCGCGGCGGTGGCGGTTTGCACTTTGTGCCGATTACCATCGTCATTGGAGAACCGATTTTTTTTAACGCAGCTGATCTTGCCTCGCCGGGGAAAAATCTGTATCAGCGATT
>CATPBS010000020.1 GCA_955652715.1 uncultured Candidatus Udaeobacter sp. | reverse complement strand
CGGCGGAGCCGGTTTGGGCGGCGATGGACTCTCTGGCATCGGGTGCTCCCCCTTAGAGAATCGCTCTCACTGCAGCCACTTGCCGTAAATTTGATAAACGAGAACGAAGCCGCCGATGAAATCCCAATCCTTTTGATATGCGAAAGCACCGTCGCGGGAGGACCAGGTGAGCTCACGCGGCGATTCCGGATGATTGGGGTCGTAAACGAGATAACGGTCAATTCCACTATTCTGAGAGGCAGGTTTTCGTTTGTAGACCAAGACGGCGTGATTGATGCTGAGACGAGGATAAGTTGTGAGAAAACCGACGAATAACTCGCCGCGCGCCAAAGCTGCATTGAGGTTGGTGTGGGTTTCCTTGTGGTAACTAGAGTCGTGCTGGATAAGCATCCGGGCATTTCCGAGCCGAAGGTAAGTCGGCCAACCAAGGCCGATATTTGCCCGTAGAACTTCGCGACGCGCCTCGCTCATTGCGCGCAAGTTGGCGTAGCCCGGGAAGACGACGCGCTGATCCGCCGGCAACGGTTTTCCCCAAGCCGCCCGACGAGTGACATTACGAATGCGAGCGGCCAACGCCCTGTCGTCCAACGGAACGGCATGCGGATCGAAGCGAGCGAACTTCTGAAACTGCATCGTCGTACGGCACAGGACAAAACAGCGGCGAGTGTACCTTTTCGGCTCTCCTTTCTTTCTTTGCCGCAAATAGGGATGACCTTCGCGATACTCGAAGACAGTTGCGTTGGCGAAGCCGACCGTATCGCGGTCGAAACGAAAATCCGACGCTGCCGCGCTGCTTCGTAGAAGGACGAGAGCTACGAAAGCGCCGAGCTGCCAAAAACCTGCCGCTGTGCGCGAATTGCTGGGAATCACTTCAAAAAAGGCGTCGAATCGTTTTCACTGCAACGGCTTGCCGTAAGATTGGTAAACGCGAACAAATCCCCCGATGAAGTCTATGTCTTTCTGATAAGCAAAGGCGCACTCACGAGGCGACCAGGTTAGCTCGCGCGGTGCTTCGGCATGGTTTGGATCATAAGCAAGATAATGCTCCAGCTCGTCTCCGGGGACACTTTTGTTCCGGGCATAAACCAGCACCGTATGATTGATACTTAGCTTCGGATAAGTGGAGAGGTAACCGATGAAAACGTCACCACGCGAGAGGGTGGCATCGAGACTGGCGTGAGTTCTCTCCTGATATTTGCGACTGTGCTGGAAAAACATTCGGCCATTGCTGGGTCGAAAGTAAGTTATGAATCCACTGCCGATATTTTCTTGAAACACCCGGGCGCGCGCATTGCTCATCTGGCGCAGATTTGCATAGCCGGGAAAAACAATTCGCTGATTTTCCGGTAAGGGAGCGGCCCAAGCCTGTCGTCGGGTAACCGAGCGAATGCGAGCGGCCAACGCTTTGTCATCCAACGGGGCGCCTCGCGGATCGAAACGGGCGAACTTGCAGAATTGCATCGCCGTGCGCGTCATGACAAAACAGCGGCGGGTATATTTGTTAGCGGGATCGTTGCTTGCCGATCTTGCGCGCAGAAATGGGACCCCGTCCTTATACTTCAGCACGGTGGCGTTTTGAAACGCCAAGGTGTCACGATCAAAACGAAAATCCGAAGCCGCCACGCTCGCTTGCACCGTCGTGACAGCAGCGAACGCGCTGAGCCCGCAAACACCCGCTGAATTTCCCCAGGTCCCAAACATCACATCAAGATTGATCGGAGGCGCCGTCGGTTTTGCCTCCTGCGAAGACACCCATGCGCCGAAATTTTTGATATCGCTGTTCCAGCAGTTCGGCAATTGGAACCTGAGCAACCTGCTGGAGAGCCCCGCGCAGCGCGCTCCCAAGATTCGCAGCAACGGAATCATAGTCCCGATGCGCACCGCCCTCCGGCTCGGGGACAATTTCGTCCACGACTTCAAGTTTTAACAAATCCTGTGCGGTCAGTTTGAGCGCCTCGGCCGCTTCGGCTGCATGTCGGCGGTCTCTCCACAAAATTGCGGAACACGCTTCGGGACTAATCACGGAGTAATAAGCGTTCTCGAGGATCAACACACGGTCTGCCACGCCAATTCCCAGCGCGCCACCGGATCCGCCCTCTCCGATCACTGCAGCAATGATCGGGACGCGCAGCCTCATCATTTCACGAAGATTCACAGCAATCGCTTCTGAAATGTGACGTTCCTCCGATCCGATCCCGGGAAAAGCGCCCGGCGTATCGATTAACGAGATCACCGGTATGCCAAATTTTTCGGCCAGTCGCATCAACCGCAGTGCCTTGCGGTAGCCTTCGGGATGGGCGCAGCCGAAATTGCGCATCACGTTCTCCTTAGTGTTGCGTCCTTTCTGGTGAGTGATGACGACGCAACGTTGACTGCCAAGCATGGCCAGACCACACGGCATCGCTTTGTCATCCGCAAACCGGCGATCGCCGTGCAGTTCGACCCAATTCGTAAAGCACCGCTCGACGTAATCCAGAGCGAAAGGCCGTTGTGTGTGTCGCGCGATTTGGACACGTTGCCAGGCCGTCAGGTTGGCGTGGATATGGCGGCGCGTTTCGCGAAGCTTTTCCTCCAGTTGTTTTATCGCCGGGTCGAGATCGACGTCGTGCTTATCGGAATGATTCCTCAAATCTTCCAATCGCCGTTCCAGTTCAAAGATCGGTCTTTCAAAATCCAGCGGTTGCCATTCCATGAGCGGTAAAGCGTTAAAAAGTGTTGAACTGTTACAGCGTCAAGTAAGCGCGCCGACTTGCCCGCTTCGACGGATCACGCGCGAACGATTCAACGACTTAATCGATAATGGTCACAGGTGTGCGGTTATTTACAAGGCTGCTTAGCTCTTCGACATCAGTGGCGGCCAAGCCAAGACCCAACGCAGGGGGCGGCTGCTCGAGATTGGGATGCGCGGCATCCGGCACCGAATACAGAGTATAAGCCGCAGCGCCACCAAACCGGATCCACTTCGTGCTGCCAAGGTACTCCTTGCTTCCCAGACCGACGCGTTTCCCGCCTTTCCAAGCCATTGTTTCGGCGACTTTCGCCGTGATCTTGGCCGGCTGCTTGGGCGGTAGCTTTGCTTCGCTGACGTGATATTGCTTGAAAAACGCGCCGTGATTCAGCAGCACAACAAGATTTGCCTTGCGTTGAATGACAATTGCGAAGTCCGGGTGCGAAATGAGCAGATGTTCCCCAATGTGCAACATCGTGCCGCTCATATTGTTCATGCGCATGATCAACTCGGGCGTCGTCTTCAGCTTTCGCGAAATCTTGGCCAGCACGTCTCCGGGTTTCACAACGTAATCGGTTTTTTCGGGAGAGGGATGACGCGATAGCAAAATGTCGACGTTGACTTCCCCGAGCAAATCCCGCGCTTCCTCGAGGTGCTTTCCAGAGGGGTATTTTTGGATAAAGCCTACCAGCGCATCGCGAGCTTCGGTTAGTTTGCCCTCCTGTCGCAGTTGAGCCGCTGCCTGGAATTCCGGCAGGCTGATGTCCGGCGCCGGAGGCGGAGTCACTTCTCCCCGTTGCTCCTTTTTCACCGCGATTTCTTCTTTGACAAAGGTGTTGTAGCCGAACCAGGCGGCGCCGCCGAAGATGATCAGTGCGAGCAGTAATACGAAAAGCCACCTCATGGTTGGCAACACGCAATTGTGACTGCGAGCGAAACTCGAGAGTCGCCCTGAGGGAGTCCAGAGCCAAGGGCACGAGAGATTGCCATCGCTCCGGGTAAATAAGGATCCATCACAAGAAGAATCGCGTGCGACGAATCAAGCGCCCGGATAATAAAATCGGTGGCCTACGAAGCTTCCGTGCTCGATTCGCTTCCGGGAAAGAACCGATGCCATAGCCGTCCGATCGTAGGCTCTTCCCGATTGCTCCAGGTAAAGTGGCAATCCTGGCAGTAAAACTCCTTGGGAATAATCTTCAACGCGCAAAGCACACCGACGAGCGCTGGAGTCATGAACTTCCGGGTCATTTGGGGGTACTCGATATTTGAAGAGCTGCATTGCGGACAACGGATCAGAGCAGCCGAGATGTCCGGATCGGTGGCCTCCCACTCGATCATAAGCTCCTGGGCCCTTTCGAAGTCGCCGTCTTCCACCATCACCTTTGCATTGGCTTGTGGACGCGACATGAAGCCAACCTGCTGCAGCGGCGCCTCATTGTGAACATCGGCGTTAACACCGGCATCGTGGAAACGTCGTTTCAGTTGCCGCGCCTTGGTTGCCTCATTAAACGTCGCAATAGTCACCATAAATTTCTTGCATGCGCAGGAGCGCGTCTCGTGTGATCAAACATCAAATCATTGCCGTGCGCAAGATTTGCCGTGTTTCGGCATTTCTCCTGCTGCTGGAGCGTGCGCTGTCCTCAGCGCATCATTTTTGCGCTACTGTGTGGGTCCGCTGGGACAGCGGACGGTACAGCACACGCTACACTCCCGGAGGAAACCATTTGTAGAGCATCAAATACACAAGCACGCCTGTGACCGAGACGTACAGCCAGATTGGGACTGTCCAACGCGCGATCCGGCTGTGGCGATCCCATCGGCGACGAAAAACCTGAACAAGCGTTACAATCACCAGAGGCAATGTCACAAAGGCAAGCAGAACGTGCGAAGCCAGCATTGGGAAGTAAACGGCGGCGATCAAGCCTGTGTATCCCGAAGATTTTTCACCGACCCGGGCGTGATAGACGATGTACCCAACTAGGAAACAGGCCGAAGAAACTACGGCGGTGATCATACACATCATATGACGCCGCCATGCGCCGTGCCGGATGAAGTACCAGCCCATTGAAATGAAGATGGTGCTCACCAAATTAAATGACGCGTTAATAGCAGGCAGATCGGAGATGGACATGGTTAAAAAGTTACATTGTTACATGGTTACATCGGTACAGGCGGTGAAACGATTTAAGATTGTAACTTTTCTAACGCTTGTAACGTTGTAACTCTCCAACAATTCATGCCGCCCGTCCTCGAACCGCCGCAGGTTCGGCTTCCCGCACAGAGCCGACGACCCACGTTGGTGCACCGGCTCGCTCTCAGCGTGATGCGTCTGGCGATGCTCGCCGCAATTTTTGGCATTATCGGCGGCGGCTATTATCTGGCGCGGCGGGGATTTGGGCGTGAATGGCGGTACCGCGTCGTGGAGGAACTGCACAAACGCGGCGTCGAAGCTGACATCGGACGCCTGACGCTGGACCCGTTTCGTGGGTTGGTGGCAAGAAATGTAAGGATTTTCGATTATAAGAATCGCGAAAACACGCTTGCCCTGATTAGCGAGGTCTCGCTCGATATCAATTACGCTGCCCTTATCAATCGTCAGTCGTTTCTCAACGCGCTGGATGTACGTGATGCGCAAATCACGCTTCCGCTCAAGATGGCGGAACGAAAAACCGACAAAGCGCAGCTCACGAACTTTCGCGCTCACGTTTATTTTCCGCCGGAACAAATTTATGTCAGTCAAGCCGAGGGAAT
>CATPBS010000019.1 GCA_955652715.1 uncultured Candidatus Udaeobacter sp. | reverse complement strand
GCTGACGAGCGCGCCGCTCAAAAATGAAATCTCTGCGAAGGGAACGAGGCCGAACAGCCGGAGAACGATTGCGAGCGGGCCGTTCAAAACTTCGCCGATTCGAATCAACCAGCCGGAGCCAAGCTCGTGTATCGCTCGATCGGCCGCGCCGTATTTGTCGACGCTGAGCCAGATCAGGAGCGCCGATTCAACGCCGGCCGCGTAAAAGCCGAGGACGTTGAGCGCTGGAATTCGGTGGCCCATCAATTCCAACGCTGCAGCCGCAGATCCCAATCCCGCGGTCCCAAAATGAATCGGCAGCAGCGTGCGATGCAAAAACCATGCGGGAATCGCGGTTGCCCCAATCAGCACGCCCGTATAAGTCGCGAGCAAGGTTCCGAAGAATGCCGAGCCGAAGATGAGGAGGCCGGCAGCAATGCGCAGGAGCTGATCGAGTGTGCCGGGGAAAGTCTGATGCGCGTGCAGTTCGAGCGCGATCAAACCTGGAACGGCACAAGCGCCGAACAAACTGAGAATCCAGGCGCCCATCGACATGGCTGATTGAAGTTTGAAAACGCGCAGCATGTTGATGAAGAGGTGAGGGCGGCCGAGATCCATGATCAGCAGAATTGGCGAAAGGACTGCCCCAGCGATGGCCGCGACCCACATAGCCGCGAGCGCAAGATCGACATGATGAAAGAGAACGGCACCGGTTGCGATCACCGCTGACATCCCGGCCGTTCCGCCGAAGAAAAAGTAGAGCGGAATTTCCCACGTCCAAACCGGCGGTTTGACCACGGGTTGGCCGTAGTAACCGGGTTTGCGTGGAATCGGACCACCTGCAACATCGACACCTTTGCCTGGAACGACGCCGCCCTTCCACGCTTGCTCGCGCAATTCTTCGAGGCGCTTTTCGGATGGCGAATTAGTCGTCATGAAAAAAATGCGAACGCCAGGAGCGTTGCGATGATGGATGCGATCGCCGTCGCGAACGCCGAGGTCCACGCCGATTTCAAATAGATCGTTGGAATCTGCGGCTTCGGTGGAAGCCCGTAAGCTTCCGGTTCGCCGAGAATCAAAAAGAATGCGTGGATGCCGCGGACGGAAGTTTCCGTCGGATCGTAAAGTTGCGCGTCACTGTAACCATTCTGTTGTAATTGCTGCACGCGCTCCGCTCCACGCGCGCGCAAATCATCGAGCCGGCCGAACACGATCGATTCGGTCGGGCAAACTTTGGCGCAGGCCGGGACGAGCCCGCTTTTCTGTCGATCGTAACAGAACGTGCATTTAAAGGCGCCGCCCGCGTCCACCAGCGGCTCGGGTCGGCGATCGATCACGCCGAACGGACAGGACACTACGCAATAGCCGCAGCCGTTACAGACATCGTTCTGCACCAGCACCGAACCAACTTCAGTGCGCACGATCGATCCGGTAGGACATGCCTCAAGACAACCGGCTTCCTCACAGTGCTTGCAAACGTCGGACAGAAAAACCCAGCGGAACGGATCTTCCGCCTCCGGCGAGCCTACGGCGGACATGTCTGATTGCGGATCGGCCGGCAGGCCCATCGAACCGGTAACCTGATTTCCCTTTGGTCGATCTTGTTCGAGGAACATGACGTGGCGCCATGTCGATGCACCAAGGTGGCCGGTGTTATCGTAGGAATTTCCCGACCATGTGAATCCGTCGTCGGGCACGTGGTTCCATTCTTTGCACGCGACTTCGCAAGCTTTGCAGCCGATGCAAACACTCGGGTCTGTGAAAAATCCTACTTCGACGTGGTCCTGCACGTAGGAATGCTTTCGCTGGTTCGTGCTCTGGATTCCTTCGCCGATCATATGATCACGCGCGGCTCAGTGGATTGGGTAGCGCACGCGTCTCGCGTGTAAAGGCCAGTCCGGCTCGGACTTTCGGCGTCTCGCTGAAACAGGCTTTTTTCGCGTATGCATAGGCCGGAGAAAGTCCGCGATCGCGGGACCCGATCGCCAGCACGCGAGGCGCGTGCGCTACCCGGAGAAATTCGCCGATCATCGTGAGTCGGTCTTTCCGTGTTGACCGTGACCACCATTTGCACAGGTTGGCGCGCCTGGCGGCGGTTGTTCCGGATGCAAATTCGGTGGTCCACCCTCTGGTACATATTTTTTGATCCAATCCTCGAACGCAGCTCCGGGCGGCAATCTTCCGGGCACGATATTACAGGCCAGAGCTTTGGCTTCCATGATCGTGACGTTCGGCTCACCGGAAATCGGAATGAGGTCGTTCGTCGCGCTTCCCTTTACCGGCCCAGAGGTCCCGAAGTGAAATGGCATCGCGATTTGGTGGACGGTTTTGCCATTGAGCTGCACCGGCCGCATGCGGCGACTAACGAGTGCGCGCGATTCGATTGCGCCGCGCAAACTGACAATCGAAATGTAATCGCCGTTCTTGATCTTGAGTTCGGCCGCGAGCTCAGGAGACATTTCGGCAAAAAGTTCTGGTTGCAGCTCTGCCAGGTGGCTCAGAAAGCGCGACATCCCGCCGGCGGTATGGTGTTCGGTCAGCCGGTAGGTAG
>CATPBS010000018.1 GCA_955652715.1 uncultured Candidatus Udaeobacter sp. | reverse complement strand
GCATTGATTCGCTCCACGATCTCGCTGTTCAATCTGTCGAGCTCGCCCCCTGTAGCTGGAGTCAGCGACCCCGGACCGGCATCACCGATGCCGGCTACAGGTCCGACAAAGCGAAAGCATACCACGCCGATGTTCACCGGCGCGGCGAGCTCGAATCGATTGTCATTCCGAATCCAATCGGCAAACAGGTTCGCCAGCCGCATATGCTCGCGGAGACGCGCTGCCATTCCGTCGCGACCGAAGCTGCGAAAAATGATCCACGCCTTAAGCGCGCGAAACCGGCGGCCAAGCTGGATGCCGTAATCCATATAGTTTTTTTGCGCCTCGACGGTGTCGCCGCGCAAATATTCCGGGACGAGTGTGAAGACGCGGCGCAATCTCTCGATATCACGCACGTAAAGCACGCTGAAATCGAGCGGCACGAACAGACTTTTGTGCGGGTTCACGACGATCGAATCGGCATCACCCCAACCCGCGGTTATTGATTGAAACTCGGGCAAAATGGCAAAGCCCGCGCCGTATGCGCCATCAATGTGGAACCACATTTTGAATTCGCGGCAAATTCTTCCGATCTCAAAAACAGGATCAACGCTCGCGGTCGATGTTGTGCCGACGGTGGCGATCGCCGCCAGCGGCTTGAAACCGTCGCGGACATCGCGCGTAATCATTTCGCGCAGCGCACTGGCGTCCATGCGATAGGCTGCATCAGTGGGAACGCGTTGTACGTTTTCTTCACCCAAGCCGAGCGCGATCGCCGCTTTTTCCGCGGAACTATGCGCCTGCTCGGAAGCATAAATCCGAAACACCGGCGCGCCCGCACCTACCAGCCCGCGCTTGCGCACCGATGGCGCAGCCTCTTCGCGCGCGACAGCGAGCGCATGCATCACGCCTACCGACGCAGTGTCGTATATGACCCCTCCAAACTCCAGCGGCAAATGCACCCATTGTCGAATCCAATCGATCACCAGCGTTTCGAGTTCCGTCGCCGCTGGTGAGGTGCGCCATGTCATTGCGTTGACGTTGAGCGGCGCAGTAATTATCTCACCGAGAATTCCCGGCGCGGTTGTCGTCCAGCCGAAGTAGCCAAGGAACATCGGATGCGCCCAGTGCACCATGCCTGGAACGATGAGGCGATCGACATCGTTTAGGATTTTCTCGAACGGCTCGCCTTCTTAGGGCGGCTGCGCAGGAAGTTTGGCGAGAATCGCACCAGGTTTGTCGTCAGGCGCGACGCGCAACGAATCGAGGTTCTTTCGAAAATCGGCAATCCAATCCGCCAGCGCGTGAAGTTGCCTGCGAAATTCCTCCGGCGGAGTATCACCAAGCGATTGTCGATCTTTCATGGTCTTTGTAGCCGCTGCCCTGTGGGCGACGCGAGCCAGCATGATTTACATATCAGCGCCACGCTTTCCACAGGAAAGCGCCTACAGCTAAAACGCGAAGCCAAAGCTGAAATGAAACGCGCCGAAATCTTCGAATTGGCGCGGATCGGGATTGACGCCGTAATCGAGACGAATCGGGCCGACCGGCAGCTTATAGCGCAAGCCCGCGCCTATGGCGTAGCGCATATCGTTAAGCCCAATGTCTTCCGATGACGGCAAAAGATTCCCGGCATCAGTGAATATGGCGCCCTGCAGTTCTCCGAGAATCGGGAAGGTGTATTCGACATTAAACACGGTGAAGAATTCTCCACCGACAGGATGACCGTGATTATCGTGCGGGCCAAGATCGCGTTCGCCGAAACTGCGCACGGATGTGGCGCCGCCATTAAAAAAACGTTCGTCGATGGGAATGGCAGTCGCTTCCCCACTGCCGCTGGTTGTGAGCGAATGAATAATGCCGGCACGCGCACCAAATGCGATCGAGGACTGGCGAACCCAACGCTGAAAAGGTGTTCCGGTGGGTTGATCTTCCACTACACCCGGCGTGAGCGGCTTGGGTCCAAATGGAAGATAGTAGCCGACACGCATCGTGCCTCGGACAAATTCGATATCACTTCCTAACCCGCTCGAAGCCACGTCGAGTGTGTTACCGACGAGAAACCCACGCGGCGTAACATACGGGCTCTCACGCAGATCAAGTGTGTTGGTGAGCCCGATGGTGTTTACCTGGTACTCCCTTGGGCCAAGAAGGAAATCCGGCCTGATCTCTGAGTCGGTGATCTTCACATGACGAACCGAAAAGATCAGAGCGGCCTCGTCATATTTGGTAATTTTGCGGCTGAGTTCGAGTCGTCCGCCCAATTCGAATTTTGAATATCCATCGTAATCAAAAGTCAGGGCATTTGCTCGCGCTCTGAAAACAAAGTCTGTGTCGAGAAAGAACGGATCCTCGTAGAGAACTTCGCCTTTATAGCTGCGCTGTGAGACCTCGATCGATGCCGTCACCGGACGGCCGTAGCCGAACAGATCGCGATCACCAACCTGGACACCGAAAAGTGCGCCTTCGTAAGTGTCGTATCCGATCCAAAAACCAAGTTCCTTGCTCTTGGCTTCCTCGGCTGAGATGTCGAGCCGCAACAAGTTTCCATCTACTGGCACTGGCTTTATTTGCAGCAAATTGAACAGGCCGGTTTTCATGAGGGTGCGAAACCGCTCATCGAGAACATCCGGGCTATAGGTTTTTCCACGCAATCTGGTAAAGCGTTTGATCACAAAACTCGGGTGCAGCCGATGCAGGCCGTTGACCGTCACACCATCGAAGTGATATACGGGTCCCGCCGAGATCACGATTTGCACCGGCACTCGATCATTCACTGCTTCCTCCTGCGCGCCAGTGGCCGCGACTTTGACGTCATAATAGCCGCGGGCTTTGAAATACGCCTGGAGACGCCGGGGAATGTCTTCTACAAGCGCATCGGTGTAAGGACGCTGCAGCAGATCCACTATCTGTCCGCGAAGCGCCTCCGCACCATAAATAGTTTGCCCTGTAAATGAGATGCTACCGAAGAAGTATTGTCGCCCTTCGTGAATCGGAACGATGACGTCGACCTCGTTACTTTGCTCTTGAAACCTGTAACGCGGCGGATCGACTACAACATCCAAAAAACCGTCCACAACATAAAAGCGCTGTACCAGGTGCGTTCCCTCCTCCATGTCGGCGGTTACAAAGGGCAATCTTTTCTCGAGCTCCGAATACCGCTCGCGGGTCGGCCCCACCATGTACTCAAAAAGTTTGTCTGGCGGCTCGTGTGCATTTCCTTCGAAGACCACGGTACGCAGCATGAACCGCGGACCTTCCGTAATGTTCAAACGCAGTCGGCTCCCGGACTCGATGACGTAGTGCACGTTCACTTTCGCGTAGCCGTGTTTTCGGTAAAAAACTTCCAGGAAGAAGGCCAGATCGTCCGCGCGAGCAGGACTTAATCCATAGTCCTCGATCGTGGTAATCTCTTCTTTCAGGGCGGAACGTAATTCTTTTTCGGCGAAAGCCTGTTGCCCGCGAAATTCGATGATGCTTGCCTGCTTCGCACGTTTCTCCTGCGCTTTTGCAACCGCTTGCTGCGCTTTCTGGTGTTCTTCGGGTCGCGCAACATCGACCGCACTCTGAGCTGCGACTTCAAATGCAAGGGCCGCGCTTGCAAGACAGAACAGGAGCCGCATCTCAGCGAAAACGAATCAGATATTTCAGCTTGCCCCGGAAATCGCCTCGCACACCGACATCACCGATGAGGACAAGCTGATCGTTTATCTTGAACCGAACCGTGGCCTGCTGCTGGCCAGTTCGGGGATCGACCGCTCCCAGACTCAGATCCAGGCGATTAAAAAACTCGTTGCTTTGGGTGGGCTCGCCTTTCTTGACGATTTTGCGGTAAAGCTGCTGCACCAGCAACATCGCAGCCCGCCCGGCCAGGACGTTGGTGCCCGAAAGTTCTTGTCTGGTGGCGCCAGTGGCAATCAGGGAAATGATTTCCTCCTGCGCGAGAGGTGGTTCGCTCGTGAAAATCGCTTCTGGTGAAAGCAAGGTTCCATAAACGTAAACCCGCACCGTGTAATCGCGGATCACCGACGAGCCTTGCAGATCGATTCGCGGATTCATCGAATCCTCCGGAGTGAAAGTGAGGAAGCCGCGCGAAATCTCGAGCCGGCTGAAAGGCAATGTCGCCTCGACGTCTTGCATCTGCACCACACCTTGCAACGCGGGATGCAGCCCCGTTCCGCTCAACCTCAGATCGCCGGTGGCTCCGCCAGTCGCCAGATTCCCGCGAATGAGCACTGGATCTTTGGTTTTAATTACCACATCAAATTTCCAGTCGCGGAATGGCGGGGCGGGCAAAGAAAATTCAGGCCGCTCTGAGGGCGGTTGCGGTGC
>CATPBS010000017.1 GCA_955652715.1 uncultured Candidatus Udaeobacter sp. | reverse complement strand
TCGCTGGCGACCGGCCACAGGCCGGTGGCTACAGCTCAGCGCATTATTTGCTGCCCGGTTTGACAGCGGGGATCTTAGCAAGATCGGGCGGGAGATTTTCTGCGGAAAAGTTCTCTACATTCATTTCCACTAAGCTGACAAACGGACAGCCGAAGTCAGGTTTCGCTTGGCCGCTGCGGTCCACAATCACACCGACACAGGAGACGATACCGCTGTGATCGCGAACGATGTCGATTGTTTCCTGCACGCGCCCGCCGCGCGTGACGACATCTTCAACGACGATGAATTTTTCGCCAGGCGAAATTTGAAAGCCGCGGCGCAAGACAAGTCTGCCATCCCCTTTTTCGACAAAGATGTGGCGTTTGCCTAGCGAGCGTCCGACTTCCTGGCCGACGATAATTCCGCCAAGGGCAGGGGAGATGACCGTGTCGCAATCAAACTCGCGCAGTCTATCGGCGAGCGATTTGCAAACTTTTGCAGCGATCTCCGTATGCTGAAGGAGCAGTGCGCATTGGAAATATTCACGGCTATGCAGGCCGGAACGCAAAATGAAATGGCCGTCCAGCAGCGCGCCTGTCTTGCGGAAGAGTGCGAGGAGATCTTCGCTCATTATCTCTTCTTCTGTAGCGGCACTCTCTGAGTGTCGCACGTTTTATTTCGGCGGTCAGAGACCGCCGCTACAGTTAAGATTACCCGGAGGTGTCGTAAGCCGTTTGGTCGGTCTCCCCGGAAGCGGCGATAATTTCAATCTCAACATTCGCGCCTTTGGGTAGCGCAGAGACCTGGACAGTCGAACGAGCTGGAGGATTCTGCTTGAAGTACGAGCCATAAATCTCGTTGACCGTTTGGAAGTCGCCAAGGTCGGTTAGGAAGATCGTGGTCTTGACCACGTTATCGAAGCTGAGTCCCTCGGCTCGCAAAACGGCTGCGATGTTATCCAACACTCGTCGAGTCTGCGCGGTGATGTCGCCGGAAACGATTTGGCCGGATTTTGGGTCGAGCGGAATCTGGCCGCTAAAAAAGAGAAGACTTCCGCTGCGCACCGCTTGCGAGTAGGGGCCGATCGCTGCCGGCGCTTCGTTCGTCGAAATGATCTTCTTCATGTGGCCGATTGTAACTGCAAATCTTTCAATCGCGAGAGCGTTTCCGGTCCGCTACACGGTCTTGCCCTGCAACCGGATTACTGCATAGTGGGAACCCCAAGGCACGACGCAACATTGACGTCGATTGCGGCTGGGTAGCTCAGTTGGCAGAGCAGTGGACTGAAAATCCACGTGTCGGCGGTTCGATTCCGCCCCCAGCCACGTTTTGAATATCCGATATCGTGCGAGCTATTCCATGAAATACGATTGGAAAGAGGCGGGCGAGGAATGGTCACAACCCTGGGGTAGTTCCGCCGCGCAATGGGGTGGCACAATCTTTCCGCGCATTCGCAACTTCCTGCCAACTGGCACGATTTTGGAAATTGCGCCTGGCTTCGGCCGGTGGACGCACTATCTCAAAGATTACTTTTTTTTTTTTTGTTTGGGTGATCTCTGTTTTGTATTCATTGTTGGTTGTCGGCAGCGTTTCGTAGCTGATTCGCGCGTGCGCTGTTATCTTAATGATGGTCGCTCGCTCGCGATGGTTCCCGATGCTTCAGTCGATTTCGTTTTCAGTTTCGATTCCTTCGTGCATACAAACCGGGAGGTGGTGGAGGCCTACCTGCGTGAATTGGGAACGAAATTGAAAATCGGCGGCAAAGGTTTCATTCATCATTCCAATTTCGGCGAATACGCTAACTCGCCACGCGAGCGGCTTCCGGAGGCATTAGCAAAACCGTTGATCAAGGCGAAGATTCTCGATTGGGCGCATCATCGAAACCCAGGTATGAGTGCCGAGTTATTCCGTGCGTTGTCCGCACAGGATCGCCTGCATTGCATCAGTCAAGAGCTCGTTAACTGGCGCGGCAGGCGGTTGATTGATTGCTTGTCGCTGTTCGTGCGAAGCGATTCAGTCCAGCAGCAGCCTACGAAGATAATCCGAAATCCGAATTTCATGCGCGAGGCCGCGCGAATTCGGCGGCAATGGCGAAGCCGAGGCTGACGAATTCTCGATCGCGAGGAATACTTGCTTTACCTTCAGCGAGATGCAGCGAGCGGATGATTAAGTTCATTGCGTAATCGATTCGGGTGATTCAAGATGCGCGGCATGGCTGAAGTCCAAGCACCGCCGCCGCTACCAAAATCTCAGCCGTCGTTTGGGCGGCGCCACAGCACCATCATCAAATTGCTTGGAGTCGGCGCGCTCTTGTTGGTGTTGCTGATTCCGCTGGCAATGATTACCGGGGTATTAAGCGAGCGATTGCAGCGGCGCAATGAGGCGGTGGCCCGATATCACCTCCTCATGGGGCAGAGAACAAAATCTGATCGGACCGCTGCTTGGGATTCCGTATCAATACAAATTCAAAGCTGTAAAAGAAGTTCCAGCTGCTGATGGAAAGATGGAGCGGCGTGAAGTGGAGGAAACTGCCACAGGGAACGCGTATTTTTTGCCAGAAACGCTGAATGTTTCTGCCGATGTGCAAACACAGAAGTTGCATCGCGGGATTTACGAAGCGGTAGTCTATCGTGCGCAAACCGTTCTTTCCGGCAAGTTTGTGCCGCCCGATTTTGGCCCGCTTAAGATCGATCTAAAAGACGTGCAATGGAAGGACGCGTTTGTGACTATCGCGATCAACGATTTGCGCGGGACTCGGGAGGCAATTGTGCTTGATTGGGGCGGCGCCAAGCATCCAATGCTACCGGGCTCGCAGCTTCCGGGATACACGACAGGCGCAACGGCATCGCTCGGCAGCGACCAGCCGATTGCAGCCGACATTCAGTTTTCGATTCCGCTGGATTTCAACGGCAGCGAGGGAATTTTCTTCGCGCCATTCGGCGTGCAAAACGAAGCGACGTTAAAATCAAACTCGCCCGATGTGGGATTTCGCGGCGCGTTTCTTCCGGCTGAACGATCACTACCCGGATGGATTCGATGCGAAATGGAAGGTTTCGTATTACGGACGCGATTATCCGCAATCGTGGACAAGCCAAACCGGTAATGAGCGATTCACGACGCAATCCGTTTCAAATTCACTTTTCGGAGCGCAGTTCCTGTCGATCCTGGATGCGTATCGTTACGTTGAACGTTCGATCAAATATGGTGTGCTTTTTCTCGTGCTTGTCTTCACGGCGTTCTTTCTCTTTGAAGCCACGGCGCGGCAGAAGATTCATCCCTTTCAATATCTGATGGTCGGCGCGGCTCTCTGTTTATTTTACCTGCTGCTACTGTCGATTTCGGAATTTATCGGATTCAGCTGGGCCTACCTGATCGCAGCGGCGGCATCGACAGTGTTGATCACATAGTATTGCCGCTTTTTTCTGGGCGGCGGTGTGCGCACCTTAATGATCGGCGCAGGGCTCACGGGCGTTTACACATTTCTCTACATCACCTTGCGGCAACAGGATTACGCGCTGCTTATGGGCGCAATCGCGCTCTTCATCGTGCTGGCAATCGTAATGTACGTGACGCGCAAGGTAGATTGGTACGCACGCGACGCGAGCTAAGCCGTTAAAGACTGGCCGGAAGAAAAATGCGGCGTTATGCAACCCTCCGCACGATGCGCGCCTTATATGAAACCAGCACGTGAGCGTTCGGGGCCAATGCAGATTGACAGGAGCGGCGCGTTTTTGTATCACGCGGCGTGTGCGCTATGTTTTTGTTAGCACGAAAGCATTTCTCTGATCATGGCTGAGTTTACCGTTAATCCGAAGCGTTTTGATCCCTACAAGAACTTTAAGTTCCGCGTTAAGTGGGATGGCAAGTACGTTGCTGGGGTCAGCAAGATAAGCGGACTACGACGAACCACGGAAGTTATTCACCATCGCGAAGGAGGCGATCCC
>CATPBS010000016.1 GCA_955652715.1 uncultured Candidatus Udaeobacter sp. | reverse complement strand
GGATTCAAAGTTTTGAATCGCGCCGAGATTACGAAGTACAAAGCATTTTATCCAGAGTCGGTCTACCTCAGCACCGTTATCAAGAATCTGGAAACGGCCGAACCGCTCTCGGCCTACACGCGTGCACCCGTTCGTAAGATCGACAACTTGTTCGGGAAGGCCTTGTAAGCTAAGCTGCGCGGTCTTCCTTGCCGGTATAGCTCAGTTGGTAGAGCAGCTGATTTGTAATTCGAAAACGGGGTTTTGTTATCTTTAGCCATTGTTAGCTACCATCTCGGAATCAGGTACTTATCTGAATTCAGCATTTGCTCTGATTAGCTGCGATTTGCCCGTTTTTTGGGCTGCCGTATAGAAAGTGCGTATAGAAATTTCTGCCGAAATACAAGGTTAAAAAAACCGACCCCAGGAGCGTGTCGTCGCACGTTTCTCGATAAAGACCAACGGCGAAGCACCAACATAGAGGTTCGAGCCCTATAGGCTCCAAGGAGCACGGCAGCAGCAAGTGAGCTCGCAGACTACAAAGCAATTTAGAACACGAACATACCGATGGCCGCTCCGAACATCACAAGCGTTGCGAGGGCGACAACTGTGCGGCCCAGTATGGAACTCGGCTGCCCATTCATCAGTTTGCGATCGGAGGCGGCTATTAGAACTCCTACCAACAAGAATGGCGCTAGCAGCCCATTGATCACCGCCGTCCAGAAAAGAGCTTTCACGGGATTGATGTTTGCAAAGTCGATAAGAATACCGACAAAGGTTGAGCCAATTACAATTCGATAAAAATAACGTGCCGAATTAAGTGGTTGATCCAATCCTTGTCGCCATTTGAAGATTTCGGCGAAAGCATACGCTGCTGAACCGGTTAATGTCGGAATGGCGAGGAAGCCGACGCCGATTAATCCTATGGTGTAAAGTGCCGTCGCAAAAACACCGGCAAGCGGCTTAAGGGCCTCCGCTGCTTGGCGCGATGTGCTTATGTCTTTGAGACCGTGCGCATGCAATGTAAGGGCCGTAGTCAGGATAATGAAATACATCACCAAGTTGGAAAAAAATGTGCCGGTACCGACGTCAAGTTTGCGATCAACAATTTCTCGCGGAGTTGCGCCACGACGCTGTTCGAGTCTGGTTCTTCCAACTGCTTTGTCTTCTTCCACTTCCTGCGACGCCTGCCAAAAAAATAGGTATGGGCTGATGGTGGTGCCAAGAACTGCAACCAAGTTCGACCAAGCGTCGTGACTTTTTGGCCAGGAGGGAACGAAAGTGTCATGGGCGATGGTTCGCCAGTCAGGGCCCACGATAAAAGCAGTGATAACGTAGGCGAAGAGAACTGCGGCCAGCCATTTCAGGATAGCAGCGATTTGATAGTATCTGCATCGGATAGTAGCCCACGCGATCGTCACTCCGAAGATCAAAACGAAAAAATGTGAATTGATACCTGTCCACATGGTCGCGGCGTCGGCCATTCCAGCTAGATCGGCACCGACATTGATCGTGTTCGCAACAAGCAAAGCAATTGCTCCGGTAAAGAGTAGCCATGGGGGAAATTTTTGCCGTAACGCGCCGGCTAACCCTCGACCAGTGACCATGCCGATCCGGGCACACATGAACTGCACGCAACCCATGAGCGGCCAGGTGATAAAGGCAGTCCAAAGTAAAGACGTGCCAAGCTGTGCGCCGGCGATTGAATAGGTAGCGATGCCCGAGGGGTCGTCATCAGCTGCCCCAGTAATTAGGCCCGGTCCCAGGACACGAAAGAAGCGACGGAAAATATTCTCATTTTTGTTTAAGACCTTTCTTTGCCGCCCGCCTCCAGCGCCGACCCCTATCGATCCCTTCATGGTTTTATCGAGCGCGTTGTTTTTCTACAAGACGCTTCGCTCGCTTCGGACCGTACCTTCCAAGAGGCTTAAATTTCTTGCCGCGCACTTGGTTATACGAGATGAAAAAATTCTCGATCTCTCTGAGCAAGATTGGATCAAGATCCGTGATCGATTTAATCGCCGAGTGAGTATGCGACTCGGCCGCCACTGCGATGAGTCGATCGTTGCGTTCAGCTTTTCCGTCCTTCTCTTTTTGGGTGGCCTCGATCACGCCCAATAGCCGGGAATGCACCAGACATCCGCAAAAAGCCGGCTCGTCCATTAGTATTAATGCATCGAGCGGGTCTCCGTCTTGTGCGATGGTTCCAGGGATCGATCCGAAATCGAATGGAAATAGTATGCCCTTTGGCAGCACCGTTTTAAGCACATAGCCGTTTACATCAAAATCGAAGGCGTATTTGTTTCGGCAGCCCTTGGGTGTGTCGATCACGACATTTAACTTCCCGGTCCTTCGATCAAATGGTTTAAGCTTTCGTAGCAACTTCATAGGACTGGAATAATCGAGCGGAACCGGGCGATAGACGTGGCAATTCGTTCTCGCAAGCATTCTTGCAAAACGAATTATCGCTGCGATTGGGAGATCCCGATCTTATGTGCAACCACGCAGCAGGAAGATCAGGAACAAAATCGGAATAGGAATTCCCAATAGCCAAAGAAGAATGTAGCCTGCCGCTCCAGCTTGTTTAATTCGTTCTTTCAATTTCATAGAGATCCAATTTCAGTTTCTTATCAATCGTCCGCCCGCGATTTTGCACGTGTCTTTATTTAGAGTTCGCAGAAAGAGCCACGGTGCGGGTTGTAGGCCACACCGCGGCAATCATTCTCTGAAAAGTTATTTAGCGGCCCCTTGAACTGGCGGTCGCTACTTCCTTCTCCTTCCTGTCTTCAGTCAGTGCTTCCTCATTGACGATTCCTTCCGCCAATTCGCTAAGTTCTTTATCCGTCTCGCCTTCTTCATCGAGCGGTTGCTGCAGAAGGTCGGCAGCGTCGTCTTCGCCAAGCAAATTGGCGAACGTCCGCACGGTACCGTAGGCGGCAATTTCGTAATGTTCGACGCGCTGTGCCGCGCCAATCAATCCGGCATCGATGACAGATTCCTCGCCCTCTTCCTCCAGCATTTCGGAGCCTTCTTCGATTAGATCCTCCATCGCCTTGCATGTCTTACCGCTAGGTCTCTCATCGAGTCGATCGAAGATCTCGTTGAGGCGTTCTACGTGCTCTTTAGTCTGCTCGAGGTGGCTTTCGAATGCTTGCTTCAGTTCAGCCGACGAAGCTCCTTTGGCCATTTTAGGTAGCGCCTTTACTAGCTGCGTCTCGGCGCTGTAAAGATCACGCAGTTCTTCCAAATACAATTTCTTTAACGAATCAAGTTTCATTATTTTCCTCTTTTTGGTTTAAGTTTGTTTGTAACGCTTGCGGAAAAATCGTTTTCCCCCAAGCCCGTCCGCTTCCACCGGAGCGGTGTTTGCAGCAAAATGAATATGAACAACGTGGAGCAGATCAATCAGACCAATACCTTATTGTCGCGTAAGAAAAATCCGCATGCCGTCATTAAGTTTGGTATTTGTCAAAAAGGTATCAAACGGGGGCTCGACCCAGGAGAAATCAGTTTTTCTTTCGCGAGTTCATGCTCGCGGTGGCAATGAGCGCCTGAGGT
>CATPBS010000015.1 GCA_955652715.1 uncultured Candidatus Udaeobacter sp. | reverse complement strand
GTCCAAGGCTGCGTCACGTTTTGGATGCGTGGCTTGCAGACGTCACTGACCCGCACGAACGTCAAAGTGTTTTCGTTCGGCCGGCTAAACTTATAAACGCCAGGGCCTCTGCACTCTTTGGGGATCCGCGTTGACCGGCGTGTCTCCTGAATCGTAATAGTATCGCCTGCGACCGTGTAGGTGCCCCAGATCTGTCGCCTGGGCTTGGTACCGGCGACGTAAAATGTACCGTCGGCATTGATCGTCCAGACCGTGCCCAGTGAGTTGGTCCACGTACCGGCGAGCGCGGTCGGGCCGGATGAGGGAACGGTCGCACACGCGCCCATCAGCACTATCAAAGTGCCTGCGAAAATAATTCGGAGAGAATGTTGTAGTTTCATGGCGAGCATCCTGCCTCGCGGCAACGTGATCCGTCAAGCACAGATTGCAGCGAAGAGATAGGTTGCCAAGGACTTCGCCTTCGGCGTACAAACCCACCGTGGAGCAGACGTCCGCAACTATTCCTCCGACGCCAAAACCAAACTGGTGGAAACGGAATTGGAAATGGTTCGTGCCGCTTGGCTGCTTCAGCATTGTAGTGTTGTTCGTCGCTTTTATTGCGTCAGTCGTCTTGATCGTTTTCAGCGCAGTGAAATCGACCGACGTTTACAAAGATGCCTTAGCCCGGGCCAAGGCGCACCCTGCGGTCGTCGAGGCCCTCGGTTCGCCTATTACAGAGGGATTTCTTGTATCAGGAAACACAAACGTCAACGGGGCGTCCGGCGAAGCGAACCTCTCGATTCCCATCTCCGGTCCAAAGGGAAAAGGAACAATTTACGTAGCGGCAACGAAGTCGGTTGGCCGGTGGAACTATTCGGGCCTGGTCCTGGAGGTCGCAAGAACGCATCAACGAATCGATCTTCTCCAACGATAGGTACCGGCAAATCCGCCCTGATCATTCGCTTGCAACCCGCGACAAGAAATCTGTCTGTTCGCGCAATTCTTTTCGGAATTCTCGCGGGGATCGTCGGTGTCGCTTGCGGACTCATTCTCGGTTTCGCAGTGGGTTCGGCTTTCGCGGCCGCGCTTCATGTCCCGTCGAGGGAAGGTGAAGCCGCTTACTTTAGTGTTGCCATTGCATTGATCGTGACGGTCATCGTCACGCCACTCTCCATCCTTGTCACACTTTACTGGCGCGGCGTGAGAAGCATTTGGCTGTTCATCGGATTAGTCATCGTTTGTGTCTCGATCGCAGCGATCGCAGCATCGGGTTTTGGAATTTGGTACGCGGCTCAACCTCATGTTCTTAATCTGAACGGACCCACGCCATTGCTCGAATTTGAAGTTAAACCGCCAGCCGGGCAGTCCGTCGAAGCTCTTGCCAACGTTCAGCCGGAGCTGGACACCGACCGCAACGCAATGCCGGGCTACTGGCACACAGATTCGACTGAAAACTCGAACGTGCGCACTGGCTACGTCGAGCTTTATTTTCGCACGTCGAAGCGCCTGTTCGTCCTGAAATTTACCGGCGGTGAAGACCGAATCTTCCGGCTTCATTTGCCAGCCAATCCGATGAGGGCGAAATATCGCGCCTGGTCTCAGTGGCAAAACCCGGACTTTGTGGCGAAAGCCGGCGAGCAGCCTACTCGTCCCTCTGGCGGAAGCGATTACCAGATTCGCTACAAACTGGACTATCAGGATCGATAACCGCCCACCCCGTTTACGTTTGGCGCGGCGCACGTAAGGTTCACGTATGTCGATCTCAGAGGAGCAGGTGAAGACCGCGTTGAAATCCGTGAAATATCCGGGCTTCACTCGCGATATCGTTTCCTTCGGATTGGTAAAGTCGATCGGGATCGATCATGGCGAGGTAAAGGTGCAGCTCGCGCTGGCGACAAACGACCCAAATGTTCCAGCAGCGATTAAGAATGATGCGGAACGCGCATTGCTCGGGATCGAAGGAATGCGCAGCGCGAAAGTTTTGATCGACATCCACGCACCGCCTGGGGGCGCGGGCGCCGGCATGGCTGCGACGCAGATTCCGGGAGTCAGGCACGTGCTCGCAGTGGCAAGCGGCAAAGGCGGCGTCGGCAAATCGACAGTTGCGGCAAATCTTGCGGTCGCGCTGGAGCAAACTGGCGCTCGCGTGGGCCTGTGCGATTGCGACATTTACGGTCCGAGCATCGCGCTGATGTTTGGCACGCGAAAACGGCCAACGGCCACGGAAGAAAACAAGATTGTGCCGATCGAGCAATATGGACTGCGGCTGATGTCGATGGGATTTCTGCTCGACGATACTTCGCCGGCGATTTTACGCGGACCGATGGTGACCCGTTACACCCAGCAATTCTTGCGGCAGGTGGAATGGGGCGAGCTGGATTACCTGGTACTCGATCTTCCTCCCGGCACCGGCGACATCCAGCTCACGATCGTGCAAACGGTCGCGCTTTCGGGAGCGATCATTGTCAGTACGCCACAGGAGGTTGCCCTGATCGACGCGCGCAAGGCTGCTACCATGTTCGACAAGGTCAACGTCCCTGTGCTCGGCTTGATTGAAAATATGAGTTACTTCATGTCTCCGTCCGACGGCAAGCGCTATGATATCTTTGGAACCGGCGGCGGCGAACGCGAAGCCAGGCGATTGCGAGTTCCCTTGTTGGGTCAAATCCCGATCGATATTGCCACGCGCGAAGGGGGCGATCGTGGGATACCAATCGTGAGCGAAGATCGACAATCGCCAGTGACTGCCGAGTTTGTAAGGATAGCGGAAACCATTCGTAAGACTTTGCCCTAACCAGGCGCCCCGCAACGTTGAGGCTAAACGAGGGTTAAATAAATACGCAGTTTCGCCGTCGAATTCCCATACGCCGATTGTGTTGACTAGCTGCACGTTTTATGAAAGAAACATCCGAGATGCCGTCTTCGGAAGAGGATCAAGCTCAATTCGTTAAGGATTCAGCGCTCTACAAGGAGTTCCTTGCCGAGCGTACGGAGATTTTGAAGCACAAGTGGATTGAAAGCGAAAAAGCCGGCAAAGACATCGGCTTTGAGAGAGCCTTGCTTGATTGGATCGTGAAACATCGCTCCAACTGGCGAGAGCGGCGAAGGAAGGAGGCGCGCACCGAAAAGTCCGCCTCCTAATTTTTTTCCTTTAACGCGATCCTGTGAGGTCGCCAAGGAAACGCATGAACCAGACAAAACAGAATCCACCAGCCGCCGTCCCGGTCATGGACGCGGAGGCAATTCGTCGTGCGCTTCGACGGATCGCGCACGAGATCGCTGAACGAAATCCCCGGCTTGAGAAGGTTGTCCTCGCGGGAATTCCTTCGCGCGGTGTGGAGATTGCGCGGCGCATCGCCGCCTTCATTCGCGAGATCAAGAACGTTGATATTCAGACCGGCGTCATCGACGTGGCGATGCATCGCGATGACGTGGGAACGCGCCCGGAGTTGCCTGTGGTGCGCGCGTCCGAACTTCCGCTGCCACTGGAGGACCTCACGGTCATCATTGTCGATGACGTTTTTTATACTGGCCGCACCGTGCGCGCCGCCATGGACGCGATCAATTCATTCGGGCGTCCCGCTCGCATTCAGCTTGCCGTCTTAATTGATCGCGGCCATCGCGAGTTGCCCATTCGCCCCGATTACGTCGGCAAGAATTTGCCGACTGGGATGCGCGAACAAATTCAGGTTCGCCTGCAAGAAACCGATAACGCAGCCGACGCAGTCTGGCTGGAAAAACAATGAGCACCGCCTGGACACGCAAAGATCTGCTCGGCCTGCGTGAACTTTCCGCAGATGAAATCAATTTAGTTCTCGAAACAGCAGACGCGTTTAAGCAAGTGGGCACGCGCGAGATCAAAAAGGTCCCAGCCCTCCGTGGAAAAACGCTGGTGAACTTCTTTGTGGAACCAAGCACGCGAACACGCACCTCATTCGAGCTCGCTGCATTTCGCTTGAGCGCCGACGTGATCAATATCTCGACAACGACTTCCAGCCTCACCAAAGGCGAAACGCTAAAGGACACGGCGCGCAACCTGGAGGCATTGCATGCCGACATCCTTGTGCTGCGTCACAGCTCCGCAGGCGCGCCGCAGTTTTTGGCAAATCGGCTGAAGGCGAGCGTGATTAATGCCGGCGATGGCGCGCACGAACATCCAACGCAGGCACTTCTCGATCTTTACACGATCCGCGAGCGGAGAGGAAAAATCGCCGGGCTGCACGTGGCGATCATCGGCGACATTTTGTTCAGCCGCGTTGCTCGCTCGAATATTTTCGGCCTCCTCAAGCTCGGCGCGCATGTGACACTGGTCGGCCCCAGCACGCTCGTGCCACGCGAATTCGAAAAGCTCGGCGTCGAAGTTTCGTACGAGATCGACGACGTGCTTCCTGGGGCCGATGTGGTCAACCTTTTGCGGATTCAACACGAACGCCAACGCAGAGAATATTTTCCCGGCATCGGCGAATACGTCCGCTTGTTTGGGCTGACCAAACAACGCGCAAAACTTTTGAAGCCGGATTGTCTAATCATGCATCCCGGCCCGATCAACCGCGGGGTCGAGATCGACAGCGACGTCGCCGACGGACTGCAAAGCGTCATTCTCGACCAGGTCACCAATGGTCTCGCCGTTCGCATGGCCGTTTTGTATTTGTGCGGAGGCATCGCGACGTGAGTGCAACGATTATTCGCAGCGGTCGCGTGATCGATCCTGCAAACAAGCGGGATGAAATCGCCGATCTGTACATCGCCGACCGACAAATCGTCGGTTCAAAATCCGAAATCCGAAATCCGAAATCCGAAATTGAAGAGATTGACGCGAAAGGACTGATCGTTGCGCCCGGGCTGATCGACATGCACGTGCATCTGCGCGAGCCGGGATTTGGTCACAAGGAAACGATCGAATCGGGCGCGCGCGCCGCGGCAGCCGGTGGATTTACAACGGTTGTTTGCATGCCGAACACTTCGCCAGCTGCGGACAACCCCAGCACCATCGCGTGGATCAGAGACCGCGCCGCGGCTGTCGCATGCGTGAACGTTTTGGCAACCGGCACGATTTCAAAAGATCTCGAGGGCAAAGAACTCGCGGCGATAGGCTCACTCGCGCAGGCGGGCGTTGTAGCGATCACTGACGACGGTCATTGTGTTCAAAATCACGAGGTGATGCGGCGCGCCGTGGAGTACGCGCGGATGTTTAACCTGCCCGTGCTCGATCATTGTCAGGATTACAATCTCGTCGGTAACGGCGTCGTGCACGAAGGATACTGGAGCACACTGCTTGGGCTGCCGGGCTGGCCCGCTGCCGGCGAAGAAGCGATGGTCATGCGCAACATTTTGCTCGCGGAACTTTGCGACCATCACATCCATTGCCAGCACGTCACGACCGCCGGGAGCGTGCGATTGCTGCGAGAAGCGCGGGCGCGCCGCGTGAAAATTAGCGGCGAGGTCTGCCCGCATCACATCGCCTTAACCGACGAAGCGATCCAAAATTTCGACACGCACTACAAAATCAATCCGCCTTTGCGATCGCAGGCAGATGTTGATGCGCTGCTGGAAGGAATTGCTGACGGAACACTCTCGATCTTGTGTTCCGATCACGCGCCGCACGCTGATTTCGAAAAGGAAGTGGAATTCGATGCCGCGCCATTCGGCATAATCGGACTGGAAACGGAGCTCGGATTGTTCCTTGATCTGCTCGTCCACAAACACAGGAAGATCGATATCCCTCGCCTGATCGAGATGTACACAGTCGAGCCGGCGCGCTTATTGAAGATCGAGGCCGGCACGTTATCGATCGGCGCACGAGCTGATGTGACACTGATTGATCCTAAGTTGGAATGGGCAGTCAGGCTC
>CATPBS010000014.1 GCA_955652715.1 uncultured Candidatus Udaeobacter sp. | reverse complement strand
CGGCAGCGGCTATGACGTAATTGCCAAAGCCAAACGCAAACGACCCCTCAAAGCGGTAGCGATTACGGGGTTTGCCGCGACTGAGGACATCGAGCGCAGCAGACAGGCTGGCTTCGATTTCCACCTTACAAAACCGGTGGACTTTCACGAGTTGCGCGCTGTTTTGGGCCAGATCGCCGCCTGAAAACACCAACGAATTAGCCGGAGGCGCGCTACCGCGACGGAACGAATTGTAGGGCAAGCGCGTCGCTTGCCGGAGTGTTAATGTGAATTGGAAAGCGGCTTGGCAGGCGGAGCGCTTGCCCTACAAGGTTGACTTTGCTCAATTGAGCCAATAGATTGTTTCAATTGAATCAGCCCACAATTTATGAAAACCGCAACGCTGGAAAAGAAGACGCATAGTGTGAAAGCAAAGCATCCGAGCGATCTGATTCGGCAAATTCAGAAGGGACTGCGTTTCTCTGAGCTGGAGACTTTGCAAAACAGCATCGACATGCCGTTCGAGCAGCTCGCGGCAAAACTTTCGATCTCAAGATCCACTTTGCAGCGGCGCAAAGCTGCTGGGCGATTGTCGCCAGATGAATCGGACAAGGTTATCCGCTATTCGCGATTGGTTCGACAAGCTGCAGACTTTTTCGGTGATATCGAAAAAGCGCGAGCCTGGTTGAAACATCCCCAGTACGGTCTTGGTGGCGCTGTTCCGCTCGATTATGCGAGAACAGAGGCAGGCGCACGCGAAGTCGAGAACCTGTTAGGCCGGATGAAGTACGGGGTCTATTCCTAAGACCTCATGGGTTCAGCTTGGCGTATCGTCCTGGAGAGCGAAGCAGCAACGGCTTTTTCCGGTGAAGGCGCCTGGCGCTACGGCGGACGATGGAACTCCCGGAACGTTCGTGTCATTTACGCGAGCGAACATCAATCGACTGCAGCACTCGAGGTTTTTGTCCATAACAAGCCCTTCAACCCCAACGAAAAATACAAGGCTTTTCGCTTAGAATGGCCTGACAGGTCCACGAAACGATTCCCAGCAGAAAAACTGCCAGCCAATTGGCGAATTTTTCCGCCCCCGATGGAGACAAGGGAAATCGGCGATCACTGGGTTCAACAGCGGCGCTCCGCAGTGTTAGCTCTACCGAGTGCAATCAGCCCCGCCGATACAAATTTTCTCCTCAATCCTGAGCATCCAGATTTCAAGCAAATCCGTATCGCGCCGCCAGTCGATTACGAGTTCGATCCGCGCCTGGTCGGTCGCTGATTTAGCGCTGGCGATTAACTCAGAGCGGTTTTGGTTTTAAATTCGAGCTCTGACGCCTGGTAGCCACGCCTGAGCTAAGCGAACGTGCGACATCTGTTCGCTAGACGTGCTACATTACCCTTTCTACTTTTGCTTTTTGTCCATCCCAATCTGCATTTTTATGCCGCTGGATGACACAATGCGTGACCCAAATTTCTGCGATATGACGCCGGACAAGACGGCCCTCAACGTCGAACTGCTGCTCCGGCAAGAGTAAGCGCACTTTCATGGCGACGAAGCAAAAGTTCCTGTTCTCCCTGGTTTTGTTTCTCGAAGCGTTGGTTATCGCCTTTGTCCTGATGGAGCGATTTCCGCCGTCTGGGGACGACTACTCCTACCTTTACCAAGCGAAGCTCTTTGCTTCAGGAGAACTGTATGCGCAGGATGCTCTCTACGATGCGGCGAATCCGCTGCACAACTGCGTCGACACAAATTGCATCGCAGACAATCACGGACGCCGGTTCTCAAAATATCCTCCCGGCTGGCCAGCTTTCCTCGCACTTGGCACATTGGCCGGAATCCCCTGGCTGATCGATCCGATACTTGGCGCCGTCCTTGTATTTCTCATTCTGCGATACGTAGAGCAGCGCATGGGGAAAAATCTGGTGAACGTCGCTGGGACCTTGCTGACGCTTTGTCTGTTCGTCTGTTACTACACGGCCTCGCTTCGTGCTCACATCGCGAGCGCGCTATTCGTCTTTGCCGCCTTTTTAGTCTACGACGCTTCGCGGCAGCGTCCTCAGTATTCGCGATTGCTACTTTTAGGCGCCGGAGCCCTTCTTGGTTATTCCTCCATGATTCGCTACCTCGACTGGATTCCGTTGGCTGCTTGGATCGGAGTAGTCCTGGTGCGGCGCAAGATGTTCGCCCAACTGATGTTCTTCGCGATTGGGTTTGGGCTTCTGGCCAGCGGCAACCTGCTGTACGATACACTCCTCTCGGGCGATCCGCTCGAGACCCCTACAGCACTGAACCATTCGCCAGGCATGCACGACCATCTCATGGTGTCATGGACTGGGCTCGAGTTGACCGGTGTGCGGCTGGTAAATCTTCTTTGGGTCTTTCCGCCTGCCGTTCTGTTGATCGTACTCTGGAAGCGCTACCGGCCTTCACCTAAGGTCAACATGTACCTCGCGTTATTCTTGATGAACGTCGGGATCTACTCTTTCTATCCAGCCGCTGCGGGTGGTCCTGGTCCGCGCTACCTGCTTGCCTACTTTCCATTCCTGCTCCTGGCTGTCGTCGACGTCCGCAGATGGATCAATCACGATTGTGGAGCTGGCCCTCGTCGCCTGTGGACGCTCGCTATCATTCTCCAGATCGTCGGGAGTGTGTCCTTCCTGGCAAACGAGAGTTATGCCAGCTACTGGCGGCGAGACCTTGAGCGGACAGTGCGGCAAGTCGGACATGGCCGGAAGATTTTTTTTCTCGAGACTGGGACTTACCCTGCGAGTAACGCTGGCGATCTGACTCGAAATCCGCCGGTGTTGTCGTCGGCCAAGAACTTGTACTTCATTTGGTGCGACCAGCTCGAGCGAGATGCGCTTCTAAGACGATTTCCGGGGCGCAAGGTCTTTGTTTACGAATATCCGGGTGGTCTGCATCAGCTGGCCGACAGCCAGCCACTTCGGTCTAGTACAACGAAGAATCGTCCGTAGGGCAAACGGCGTTTGGGAACGTGCGTTACCTTCCCGAAGAGTGTCATGCGAGCTGGATCACACAACCTTCGATGCCCTGCCGAGCATCGTTGCCAGCGCTTACGGGGCAATACGGTCGGTCAGAGTGTCGTTATGAAAATTCGTGTGGTCACGCAATCGGAACCAGCCGCCCTCCTTCTTGTTCGTTTGCGCCACACTGTTTTTCTCATTCGTGGCATAATCCTCCCACGAATTGTAACGGGCAATGGTGAGAAACGTCCATGGGCCGCCTTCCAGATGCTGCATCAACACGTTGCCCGCGCTTGTGTCAGGTGGTTGAGGTGTCTCACTGAGCATTTTCTCCAACCCGTCGCGATGGCCGGGAGCGGGACGATAAGCAGAAACCACATAAACCGATCCGGAAGTCTTGGCTTTCGAGTCGTCATCAATACCCATTGCACGAGTAAACTCCTCCCACGATGGACCGTTCACAAAAGTATCGTTGTGCCAGTCGCTCAGGTCGCGCTTGTCTGGAGGTACGGCAGTGCCGGCAGCTTCGACGGTTGCGTTTGTGCCGAGATGCTCAATGGCAACGTAATCCCATGCGTCGCCATCTTGATGGCGAAGGACAACAAAGTGTCCTGGCATGGGCGCTTTCGGATCCGGCGTTTTGAGCCAATCGCCCAACTGAGCGCCTTTGCCGAGAGCAGCCTTGGTGAAATGGACATGGTAACGTCTGTTCGTTTGCCGGCCCCGGCGGGCTAGCTCTCCGCATGTCAACGTTTATTCCAGCCTAGCAGCGGGGATACACCTGACCCTTAACTTGCCAATTGACTAGGTTAGCTGAGCGGCGGGCCTTGGAAATAAAATAGGACAAAGCGACTCGCGTCGAAAATTCCATGACCGATGATCACTGGCCAAAGATTCCGGCCTGACGCGAGAACCAGCAGTCCCATCAAAACGCCTAGCGTACCGGTGATCGCAATGCCCAGAGGATTCTGGTAAGCGTGCGCTGCCCCGAAAAGCGCGCCTTGCACGACACATGCGACGATCCACGCGCCGCGGCTTGCACCGAACAACATGGCCAGGCCCTGCATAAGGAATCCGCGAAACATGAATTCCTCGTAAAAGCCCGCCCCGATAAATGCATAGAAAACGCCGAAAAGCGTGAGTTCCAGATTTCCCTGCGCATCTTTGAACCGGCTCAGGTCGCGGCGAAACCCAGCTTTTTCCGAAAAATAAATTGCGATGAAAACAATTGCCGCCAGTCCAACACCGATCATGAACGTGCGCAGCCAACTCACTGGGCGCTTCAGTCCGATATCGGCCAATGTCTCGCCGCGCAACCGGATCAATCCGCACGCAACTCCGACCAGCAGCATCTTGCCGATCCCGTCGAATACAAATCCCCTCTGCAAACTTACCGGCACACGAACAAAAAAGCCGACAGCGATGTCGAGAAGAAACGTCACCGCCACGAGTACGACGATGTCGATCAAATAACGAAATCGTGGCAATGCCCGAACGTTGTTCTGAGGCTCGATCAGATTGTTCGCCATTCTGCGGAGTTAAACTTTCCGATCGCAGTTTGAACAGGAAATTCTTGCCGCGATTCCTGCTACCCGATCACCAAGAGAATCGAATCGAGCTAAATCTACATGTTTGGTGAGAAATCTGATTTCCGGATTTTTCCCTCACCCCTTGACTACTGGACTTCTTCCTTCCTCCTTCTTACTTTTCCTTTCGCGTGTCCCCGTAGTTCAACGGATAGAACAAGGGTTTCCTAAGACGAAAGTGGCGTTTTAACACACTTCATCAGCAGTGGTCTCAACTACGCAAACTGCCTTTCGCTAGTAGCTTGCACCGGAAGCTTCGTCATCTCACGTCATCAGGAATCTGCCCATTTTTATGCAGCCGGGTGACACAAACCCAGCACTGTTTTTGTTAGCACCCAGCCCATGACCGCGCACGCGCGGCCGTGCAAAACAAATTGTCGCTTTAGCTCAGCGAAGATTATGACGGCACCGTCGCCTTATTTGTCTCCGGTCTTCGGCGCGCCCGACTCCGCGAGTTTTTGGAAGCGCGGATCATCTCGCAGCGGATCGAACATGGGATCGAGACGGAGCAGTGCAGGAGTGAGCGGCACGCCTGAAGCCAGTGCGCCATCGCACGGTAT
>CATPBS010000013.1 GCA_955652715.1 uncultured Candidatus Udaeobacter sp. | reverse complement strand
TTATACAGTTGAGCTGAGTGCTTCTTTATATCGCATCACGCCGCATCTTTGTACACATGTGTTACCCTTTTCCCGTTATTTTAGTAGGAGGAACTATGTACCATATATTTTCCAAATACAAAATAGGGATCTTCCCTCTCACCTACCTGGTTGTTGCAGCGCTCTGCGTACTGCTCGCAGGGTGCGATATCAATATTGGTGTTGGTGGTAGCGGCGGCGGGGCCCCGTGTCAAAGCAACTGTACAGCAGGCTCCGGTGTCCACGGAGTCCGAGTCATTGTTGAGCCAAATGCAGGTGACCGCCCCATTAGCGATGCGATTAGAGGCGCACAGAAATCGGTCTGGCTAGAAATCTACCTCCTGACCGACCGCAACGTCATCAGCGCCCTGGAAGAAGCAGCCAACCGGGGAGTAGATGTGCGCGTCATGCTGGAGCCACATCCGGTTGGAGGCGGAACCTCTCCTACACGGACGATCGATCAACTTCGCGCCGCGGGGATCAAAGCGCAGCCTACCGATGCTAGCTTTGCGTTGACACATGAGAAAGGCATGATTATCGATGCTAATACGGCCTTCATTATGACGTCAAACTTCACGCGCTCAGCTCTGGGTGGCTCCAGTGGTAGCAGTGGCTTTAGAAATCGTGAATACGACATCATCGACACAAATCCATTCGCCTCGATCGATCAGAAGGGCGTTGGGCGCTTAATGGAAATTACTCGCGACCTTGGACGCAAGACGCGCCCGGATATTAAGCTGGGAATTTGCGGTGAACACGGCGGCGAACCTGCGAGCGTCAAATTCTGTCACCGGCTGGGTCTCGATTACGTCAGTTGCAGTCCATTCCGCATTCCAATAGCGCGATTAGCCGCGGCGCAAGCAGCGCTCGAGAGTTAAAGGTTTGGTCACGTTTCAGGACATCGAGGCGGCGCGCAAACGTATTGCGGGCGCGGTTTACTATTCGCCGTGTCCGCCTTCGATCCCGCTGAGCGAAGTCACAGGCATGGAGATTTTCTGCAAGCTGGACAATCTGCAGCGGACAGGAAGCTTCAAAGAACGCGGCGCGCGTAACGCGCTCGCCCAACTCTCGGCGGCTCAACAAAAACGCGGCGTTATTGCCGCTTCTGCAGGCAATCACGCTCAGGCACTCGCTTATCAGGGCGGGTTGCTCGGAATTCCCGCAACAGTGGTGATGCCAAAGTTCGCGCCCCTTATCAAAGTGAGCACCTGTCAGCAGCTCGGTGCGAACGTCGTTCTTCACGGAACAGATTTCGGAGAAGCGAAAGCGCACGCGCACGAACTGGCGAACGAGAAAGGCCTCGCTTACATCGACGGCTACGATAATCCTGCGATCATTGCTGGCCAGGGAACGATGGGTTTGGAAGTTGTCGAACAACTTCCAAACCTCGACGCGGTGATCATTCCGGTTGGTGGCGCCGGTTTGCTCGCCGGCGTTTCATTAGCGATCACGAGCTTGCGGCCGAACACGAAAATTGTCGCTGTTGAAGCAAAGAACGTCGCGAGCTTCTCCGCCGCGCTTGAAGCAGGCAAGCCAACGAAAATCACGGTGCAGCCGACGCTCGCGGACGGACTCGCCATTCCGCAGGTCGGCACGAATGCGTTTCAGATTGCGCGACCGCTTGTCGATCTCGTTGTCACTGTGAGTGAGGAAGAGATCGCTTTGGCGATTCTGCGTCTGGTTGAATTGGAAAAGAGCGTGATCGAAGGAGCCGCTGCGACTCCGCTCGCCGCTTGTATGTGTGGAAGATTAAAAGAGCTCGCAGGAAAGCGCGTCGTGCTTTTGCTTTGCGGCGGCAACATCGACCCGAACGTGCTCAGCCGTGTAATTGAAAGCGGTCTGGTCGCAGACGGTCGGCTTGTCCGATTCACCGCTATTATTAGCGATCGACCTGGTGGCCTGGCTGAATTGGCGGCGCAAATCGCTTCGACCGGCGCAAGCATCAAACAAGTCGTGCACGATCGCGCTTTCGCCAGTCCGGATGTCTCAGCCGTAAATGTTTTGTGCACGGTCGAGACCCGGAACCATAAGCATCTCGCCGAACTGCGCGCGCTGTTGAAAAGCCGCGGCGTCGAGACATATGACGCCCATTAGGTAGGGGCGATTGACCTCAATCGCCCGCGCCGTGCGCGATCTTGTGCATTGCGGGCGGTTCAGGTGAACCGCCCCTACCGTGCTTGAATGCGAATTCGCATTCCATACCGTGACGCCATGCAAACGCGCGAAGAAACGCTTGATATTGATTCGTTCGCACGTCGCCACATCGGCCCGAGCGAAGACGAAGTCCGCGCGATGTTGCACGAAGTAGGCTTCAAGGACCTTGATGCCCTGATCGACGCCACCGTTCCGAAGAACATTCGGCTAGATCGCCGACTCAATCTGCCGGAAGCGAAATCTGAGACTGAAGCGCTCGCGGAGTTGCGGGCGATTGCAAATAAGAACAAGATCGCGCGCTCGTTCGTCGGCGCCGGGTATTCCGATTGCGTCACGCCGCCAGTTATCCAGCGAAATATCCTGGAAAATCCCGGCTGGTACACCGCTTATACCCCTTACCAGGCCGAAATCGCGCAAGGCCGGCTTGAAGCGCTGCTCAATTTCCAACAGATGATCATCGACCTAACGGCGCTCGACATTGCTAATGCATCACTGTTGGACGAAGCCACGGCTGCCGCGGAAGCGATGTCGCTTTGTCATGCAGCGGTTCCGAACCGAAAAACGTTTTTCGTTGCCGACAATTGTCATCCGCAAACGATCGCCGTCGTTCAAACGCGCGCGAAGCCACTCGGCATCGAGATTAAAATCGGTGACTACTCGCGTTTCGAATTTGACGACACGGTTTTCGGCGCGCTCGTCCAGTATCCCGCGACCGACGGCGCGATCTACGATTATGCCGATTTCGTCAGACAGGCACATGATGCGGGTGCGCTGGTTGTGGTCGCGGCGGATATTCTGGCGCTGACATTACTAAAACCACCGGGCGAATTTGGCGTGGATGTCGCGGTCGGGAACTCGCAACGGTTCGGCGTTCCGCTCGGGTTCGGCGGCCCGCACGCGGCTTACTTCGCAACGCGCGACCAATTCAAGCGTCATATGCCTGGCCGGCTCGTTGGTGTGTCGCACGACTCTGAAGGGCGCCCGGCGTATCGCCTTGCGTTGCAGACCCGGGAGCAACACATCCGTCGCGACAAAGCGACGAGCAACATTTGTACGGCACAGGTCCTTCTCGCTGTCATCGCCTCAATGTACGCAGTCTATCATGGTCCCCGCGGGTTGCGCGCAATCGCCGAGCGCGTTCATCGCCTGACGAGTCAACTTGCAGATGGTCTGCGCGCCCTTGGCTGCACAATTACACATGACAATTTCTTCGACACCGTTCGCGTCGAAGTTGAATCCAGCGAAGTTATTCTGGAGCACGCGGCAAAAGCAGGCTGCAACCTGCGCGCGCTTGGGCCGCGCGCAGTCGGCATTTCATTCGATGAAACGTCAACACCACGCGACATCGAATTGCTGATGGCGATCTTTCGCGGCACGACCGTGCGCGATTTCGCCGACGATGATCTTGGCGAGCCGCTGCCGGGTATTCCACAATTCGCAGTCCGCACTTCGCAATTTCTCACTCACCCAATCTTCAACACGCACGATACCGAGACAGAAATGCTGCGGTATCTCAAGAAGCTCGAATCACGCGATCTTTCGCTGACGACGTCCATGATCCCGCTTGGCTCATGCACGATGAAACTCAACGCCAGCGCGGAAATGTTTCCGATCTCGTGGCCCGAGATTTCCAAACTGCATCCGTTCGCGCCTGCCGAACAAGCGGCAGGCTACATGGAAATTTGCCAGCAACTGGAAGAATGGC
>CATPBS010000012.1 GCA_955652715.1 uncultured Candidatus Udaeobacter sp. | reverse complement strand
GAATGAATTCGCCCTAGTTCAGTCGAAAAACTAAAATCCGCAATCCGAAATTCACATGTCGATCTATCGGCGCGTTCTTCGCTACTACCGGCCGTTTCTGGGGCAAACGATATTCGGATTATGCCTGGCGCTCATAGGCATAGCTCTGAACCTGCTCAAGCCGTGGCCCTTCAAGATTATCGTTGACGATTTTTTGCGTACAGGGCCAGCGATACGCCCCGACTGGCGCATCTGGATTCTCCTGCTGTGTCTGGCGCTGGTCGGCATCCAGCTTCTTTGGGGAATTATCAATTGGGTCACAAATTATCTGTTCGTAAAAATCGGCCTGCAGACTTTGCTTAAGGTGCGCACCGATCTGTACTCGTATCTGCAATCGCTCTCGCTCAAATACCACGACGCGCGGCGCTCTAGTGATTCCAGTTTTCGCGTTGCGTACGACTCGCAATCAATTCAGACAATCTACAATAAAGGACTCACCAGCATCTTTGGCTCGATAATCACATTGATAGGAACTTTCGTGATTATGCTGCGACTGGATTGGCAGCTTACGCTGGTTTCGCTTGCGATTGTCCCCTTTGTTGTAGGCGCGATTTATCTCTTTGCCCATCGGATTCGCCGCGAATCGACATCCATTCAGGAACAGGAGAGCGCTGTTCTGACTCAGGCGCAGGAGGGCCTGAGCTCGATTCGGATGGTGCATGCGTTCGGGCGCGAGGAGTTTGAAGTGCGCCAGTTCCAGGAGCAAGCGCGCCAAAGCTTACAAGCCAACTTGCGGCTGACTTTGACCAACGTAAACAGCGCGCTTGTAATCAGCACCCTGATGGTAGTCGGCACGGCGGCGATGTACTACGTCGGTACGCTGCATGTTTTAGCCGGTACGCTCACGCTCGGGTCACTTTTGGTTTTTAGCGCGTATCTCCTGATGCTCTACCAACCGCTGGAAGCACTTACTTATACGGCTTGGGCGATGGAAGGGGCAACTGCAGGTGCGAAACGCTGCTTCGAAGTCTTGGACCGGCAGGATGACGTCGTTGATTCGCCGGGCGCTATTGCCATTTCATCCGCTCAAGGCGCGATTGCATTTCACGCGGTAAGTTTCGGCTACGCGGCAGATCGATGTGTCTTGCGGAACATCGATCTTCACATCGAACCGAATCAAATCGTTGGACTGGCGGGCGGCACCGGAGCCGGCAAGAGCACACTGCTCAGTCTCGTGCCGCGTTTTTACGACGTCACAACAGGTTCAGTCACGCTTGACGGCCGCGATGTTCGCGAGGTCACAAAGAGAAGTTTGCGGGCACAGATCGCCATCGTGCTGCAGGACACGTTACTATTCTCGACCACGGTTCGTGAAAACATCGCCTACGGCCGGCCAGATGCGACCGAAGAAGAAATCATTGAGGCAGCGCGTCGGGCGCAGGCGGACGAGTTTATTCGGCAGATGCCTCATGCATACGGCAGCCCTGTCGGAGAAAGAGGTGGCCACCTCAGCGTCGGTCAACGGCAGCGCATCGGAATCGCGCGAGCATTTCTCAAAAACGCGCCAATCTTGTTGCTCGACGAACCGACTTCGGCGCTCGATCCGGCCACCGAATCTGCGATCATGGAAACGATCAAGGAATTAATGCGTGGCCGCACAACGTTGATCGCGACACATCGGCTCGCGACAATTCATAATCTGGATCAAATCATCGTGCTCAAAGATGGTCGGATCGTCGAACAAGGCTGCGGCCCGGAACTCGTCGCGCGCAGCGGCGTTTACGCGAACCTTTACAGCTCGGGACATTTTCCCTCGTGAGCAACATTAAAGAAGACCGACACGTCGAAGGCGATTGGTGGCCAGAGCCAATTCCGCCCAATGTGGAGTTTGGCGGTGGATTTTATTGCGAGACCGTTCAAATCTTTCGAAAGCTTCGGAGCAAGAAGCCGCGCGCAGTAATTATCGGCAAGCATGTTTCATGTTACGCGGGCTGCTCATTCGCCATCGGCGAGAATGGCCATTGCACGATCGGCGATTTCACACTGCTCAATGGTGCACTCATTATGGCGGAAGAAAAGATCGAGATCGGATCGTATTGTCTCGTTTCATGGAATGTCGGCATCGCCGATTCCGATTTTCATCCCCTTGAGCCTGCGCAGCGCCTGATCGACGCGCAAGCTCTCGCGCCTTATTTCAAAAATCGCCCAGCCCGTCCCAAGTTAAAAACTGCTCCAGTTAAAATCGCGGACAACGTCTGGATCGGCATGAATGCGGTAATCTTGAAAGGCGTCACGATCGGCCAAAACTCGGTTGTAGCGGCGGGGTCAGTCGTCACGAAAAGCGTTGAACCAAATACAATCGTTGCCGGAAATCCGGCCGTTGTGGTGAAACAGTTTCAACAATGATTCGGATAGACGCTCAACGTTTTGCTCTCAACGCTAAACGCTCAATTCAGGGCTTTAGAGGTTGGACATTTGATGTTGAGCGTTCGGCGTTTTCGCTTCGATGAAGTCGAAGCGCGTCGTCGTCATGGGCTTCATGGGCTCGATACCCATCGCAGGCGTAATCTGGCAGCACATTCATTATGTCGTCGGCCTGCAGCGGCTCGGGCACGACGTTTATTACATCGAAGACTCGGCGCGCCTTCCGTACAATCCGGAGACTTTCGAAGTAACGGATGAATTCGACTATGCTGCGCGGCTCCTGAGTCGGCTATCGCGAGAATTTGGGTTCAAGAATCGATGGGCGTTCTGCGCGCGGTATTTGTCAGGTAATCCAACTG
>CATPBS010000011.1 GCA_955652715.1 uncultured Candidatus Udaeobacter sp. | reverse complement strand
GTGGTACAGGATCCCGACGGCAACAAGCTGATAATTCACAAACTTAAACCTGAAAACGAGAAAGGAGTCTGTAAATGATCACAAACGAAGTGGCCTTCGTTGCAATCGCGGTTTCTGATAAGGAACGCGCACGGAAATTTTACCAGGAGGTCCTCGAGCTCAAACCCAGTTCCACGCAGATGGACGGCGCATGGGTCGAGTATGATCTGGGGCCCACAACAATTGGCGTCGGCTGTCATCCGGCTTGGAAACCGTCGCGGGACGGGACAACCGTAGCCTTCGAGGTCAATGACATTGATTCGGCCGTCGAAAAGCTCAAAGAACGCGGTGTCATCTTCGACATGGAAAAAACGGAGACGCCGGTTTGCTGGATGGCGCAATTCCGCGATCCGGACGGGAACAAACTTGTGATCCACAAACGGAAGGCGAAATGAATCAGGAAACCAGGAAAACAGGAGAGGCTTCTCAACCAAATTCTTTTCCTCCGTTCCTACGTTCCTGATTTGTATGTCTGTTCTGGCCGACAAAGACACGCGGCTCGTGGTGCAGGGAATCACCGGCACCGCCGGGGCGTTCCACACGCGGCAATGCATGGATTACGGCACGAACGTCGTCGCGGGCGTGACGCCGGGGAAGGGCGGGCAAATGTTCGACGGGAAAGTGCCTGTGTTCGATACAGTCTGGGAAGCGCGACAGACAACTGATTGCAACGCTTCGATGGTTTTTGTGCCTGCTCCTGCGGCGGCTGATTCGATTCTGGAAGCAGTCGACGCTGGAGTCGAGCTAGTGGTTTGCATTACAGAAGGAATTCCGGTGATGGACATGATGCGCGTGAAGGCGCTGATGCGCGGAAAAAAATCGCGGCTGATTGGTCAGAATTGCCCGGGAATCATTACTCCCGGTGCATGTAAGATTGGCATCATGCCCGGCTACATTCATAAACCGGGCAAAATCGGCGTGATCTCGCGCTCCGGGACGCTTACGTACGAAGCAGTCTGGCAATTGACCTCGCGCGGGTACGGACAATCGACTTGTATCGGCATTGGCGGCGATCCCATTCACGGGTTGTCGCATCTCGATTGTGTGAAACTTTTCAACGAAGATCCTGGGACAGAAGCGATGATCTTGATCGGCGAAATCGGTGGCTCGGCAGAAGAAGAAGCCGCCGAGTGGATCAAAAAGAATGGCAAAAAACCGGTAGCAGCTTTTATCGCGGGAATGACAGCTCCGCCCGGGCGACGCATGGGTCACGCTGGCGCGATTGTTTCCGGCGGCAAAGGCACTGCAGCGGGAAAGATCGAAGCGCTCAAGGCCGCGGGAATCGCGATCGCGGAAACGCCTGCCAACATCGCTGATACGTTGATTGCGCGAATGAAGGCGCGGCCTTAGTCGATCGGTTAATGTTTCACACTTTGCAGTGAAGGACGGATGAAACGGATTCTTCTCATCGGTGTTGGACGCTGGGGCGTCAATCATCTGCGCCTGCTCAAGTCGATGCCGATCGAACTTTTTGTTGCCGATCATCAGGAGCAACGACTCAGTTCGGTGGACGTCCCGCCGAGTCATCGCAGTACGGATGCACGCTCACTTTTTCCAAACATTGACGCTGCGGTGGTCGTCACGCCCGCGCCTGCGCACTTCGAAACCTGCCGCGAATTGTTGGGAGTGGGGAAAGATGTCTTCGTGGAAAAACCGATCACTCTAGTCTCAAGCGAGGCAAAGGAGCTGACGGAACTCGCCGAAAAATCCGGATTGATTCTGCAGGTTGGGCATATTTTCCGATTCGACCCGGCATCAGTCTGGATGCGCGATGCAATTGCCGAGCGGCGGTTTGGCCGGCTCAAGATGCTGCGCGCGAGCTTCAGTGGCTTCAAGCGTCCACGGCACGATACTGGCGTCACGTTCGCCGACAGCATTCATTTCATCGATCTGTTCAACTTCCTGCTGGGTGTGCCGCCGCGACGTGTCCATGGAGTGCTGCGTGATTTTCTCGGCCGCGGAATGGACGACGCGTCGCTGATTGTTTTGGAATACGACCAAAGCAACAATTCGCCAATACTCGCAACGGTCGAAGCCGGATACCACACGCCGGGCAAAGTCCGCGAAGTTACCGTCGTCGGAACGGATTCTTCCGTAGTGTGCGATTACAATGTGGCACAGTACAAAATCAAGACCTTCGAGAATCGGCATGTCACCGATAGCGATGCGATAACAGCGCAGGAAGGTGCGGTGCACCAACTGGAATTTCCGCCGGAAGAGCCGCTTCGCGCCGAACTCGCAGCTTTCACTGATGCGATCGAGAAGCGGACACCGTCGCCTGTTGATGGATGGGCGGGGTTCCATGCGGTCCGCGTGGTCGAGGCCGCGCTGGAGTCCGCGCGAACCAGAGCGTGGATCGAGATATCGAAATAAATCGCGTCACTCAAGGATATGAAGAAAATCCCGCTTTCCCGTGTTTTTCTAAACGAAGAACTTCGTGAAGCTGCGCTGCACGCTCTCAATTCCGGATCGTACATCCTGGCGAAGGAATGCGAGGCATTCGAAGAAGAGCTAGCCGACTACATCGGCACGAAACACGCCGTGCTGTGTTCGTCGTGGACGGGGGGCGGGTTTCTGCTTCATCGCGCGATGGGCTTGAAAGCAGGCGATGAAATTCTTGTACCGTCACATACGGCATTTCCTACGATCGAACCGATGATTCATTTTGGTGCGAAGCCGGTCTTCATCGACATAGATGAAACCTATTGCCTCAATGTCGATCTTCTCGAGGCATCGATCACGCTGCGCACGGTGGGTATTCTGCCGGTTCATCTGTACGGGCATCCGGCAAATCTGGATCGGATTTTCGAAATCGCGCGCAAGCATGATCTGTGGGTGATTGAAGATTGCGCTCAGGCGCACGGCGCGCGATTCAAAACCAACCGTGTCGGTTCAATGGCCGTTGCCGGCGCGTTTTCTTTTTTTCCGTCGAAAAACCTTACCGTGATGGGCGACGGCGGCTGCATCACGACCAACGATGCCGCGCTCGCAGACGATCTGCGCATGTTGCGAAATCACGGACGTAAATCGAAACACATCCATGAGGTAGTGGGTTATAATCTTCGCTTCAACGAAATCCAGGCCGCGATCGGGCGGGTCGAACTGCGTTACATCGACAAGTTAAATGAGCATCGGCGACGCGTTGCTGCTCGCTATACCGAGCGTCTCAGTAATGTTGTGAAAACGCCTCCTGAGAAAGAATGGGCGCACGCGGTTTATCACATGTACGTCATCCGAACCGAACGCCGCGATGAACTGGTGAAGCATTTGCAAAGCAAAGGAATTGGCACTGGAATTCATTATCCCGTTGCGAATCACCAGCAGCCGGCCATAACCAAAATCTATTCCGATTTGCCAAGGCTGCCGAAGACCGAATCGGCGGTGAAAGAAATCCTCTCGCTACCAATGTACGGGGAATTGCCGTTGGAGAATGTAGATTATGTTTGTGACACGATCTTGGAATTTTTTGGGAGGTGATGAACGCGCCAGAACTAAGCCTCGTGATTCCGTGTCATAACGAGGAGAAGAATTTACAGCCATTGGTGTCGGCTATTCATGCGACGCTCGATCCGCTCGCGTTGGACTACGAAGTTGTCGTTACGGACGATTGCAGCACAGACGATTCGTGGAGCGTCTTGAAGCAGCTCGCCGCCAGCGATCCGAGGCTGCGCGTCCAGTGTTTCAAATTCAATTGCGGCGAATCTGCTGCGAGCTGGGCGGGGATGCAGGCGTCGCGTGGTCGATACATCGCTACGTTGGATGCCGATCTGCAAAACGATCCAAAAGATTTGCCGCCAATGCTTGAGGCGCTCAAAAATGCGGACTGTGTCTGCGGGACGCGCGCCGCAACGCGAGGGAAAGGCGACAATTGGATTCGCATTGCTTCATCGCGCGTCGCCAATTGGGTGCGTAATAAACTCTCGGGTGAAAATATCAGCGATGCCGGCTGCACTTATCGCGTGTTCAAACGCGAATGCATCGCGCACGTGAAATTTTTCAAGGGCGCGCATCGCTTCCTTCCAACGTTAATCAAGATGGAGGGATTCCGCGTGGTGGAAGTCCCGGTCTCGACAAATCCGCGCTTCTCGGGCACGAGTCATTACGGTGTCTGGAATCGTTTCTTCAAATCGTTCCGCGACCTGCTTGCAGTGCGCTGGATGAAATCGCGACAAATCCGATACGAAATCGCAGAGACGCGCAATTGAATATTTGACTGATCGCTCTGATTAGAACTTCACTGATAAATCGAAACAGCCTGAGGGCAGGCTGTCTCCAATGTTCATGTCAATGGAGCCGGGCCGCCCTCGGCCCGCGAACAACCGGATCAAGCTCCCTTGTGAAGGCAGAGCCGAAACGCTAAACAACTACATTGCCTATGAATACAATCGCGCTCATCGCTATCACTTGGATCGGAAAAGAATACCGGTTCCTTGGTCTGGATTGGAGTTACCTCATAATTCTCGGCTTGCTCGGAAACGCTCTTTTCTCGATGCGTTTCCTTGTGCAATGGCTCGCTTCGGAGCGGCAGGGCGAAAGTGTCATTCCAGTCTCGTTCTGGTATTGGAGTATCGCGGGAAGCACGCTTATGTGCGCTTATTTTATTTGCCGGCGCGATCCCGTCGGCATCCTGGCTTACCTTCCAAACTCGCTCATTTACATTCGCAATTTGATGCTGATCCGGAAGCGCAAGTTCGCTTTCACCGCTGCCGCACCCTCGCAAAAACCGCGCGAAACGGCATAGCAAGTCACTAGTGCTATGACAAAATCGATCATTCTTGCTTAAGCGCTTTCGCTGTTTGCCGTGATGCTGATCTCTTGCTCAAGCGAACCCCGAGACCGCTACGACCAAAACGCATGAAACTACCATGACTACCAAATCACAACACACTACTACGACGACATCACCAACGCGGTATCCGACCATCCCTAACCGAGACTGGAACCCCGATCACTTTTGGCCCTATTAGCCGAGAGCAGATCTAGATTCGAAAGGGGACAGCGGCCGAAGTCTCCCCTTTCGTTTGCGGTTGAACCCGCGCGCACGCAGGTGATTTGACGGATCGAGTCTACGATTGCGCGGCCGCTGCCTCTGAAGTTTGCGCCTCTTCTTCCGCCTGACTCACTACAGGTGCGATTGCCTGAAGCTTTTCGCCGTTACGGAGATCCATTAGTTTTACGCCCATAGTGTTGCGGCCGGTCTCGCGAATTTCTTTGACCCGGGTGCGCACCATCTGGCCTTTGTTCGTGATCAACATGATCTCGTCTGTTTCGCGAACTGTGAGCGCGCCAACAACGTCGCCGGTTTTTTCGCCGGTTTTCATGGTAATGATGCCTTTGCCACCGCGCGATTGCCGCCGGTAATCATTAAACGACGTGCGTTTGCCGATTCCATTTTCCCCGGCGACGAGCAACATGGCGTTTGGATCGACGATGGCGATGGCCACGACATGATCACCTTTCTCCGGTCGAATTCCCCAGACACCGACGGTGTTGCGGCCC
Source organism: uncultured Candidatus Udaeobacter sp. (assembly GCA_955652715.1). Taxonomy (GTDB): domain Bacteria; phylum Verrucomicrobiota; class Verrucomicrobiia; order Chthoniobacterales; family UBA10450; genus Udaeobacter. The sequence goes on along the minus strand of CATPBS010000011.1, from coordinate 4 downwards.
TGAT
>CATPBS010000010.1 GCA_955652715.1 uncultured Candidatus Udaeobacter sp. | reverse complement strand
GAAGCTGGCCGGCGCAAGCAACGAGGAGTCCGCCCAGCTCGCGAGAGAAAACGAGCTCCTGCGAAACATTGTCGTGCGCGAGCGCCAGGAAGAAGCGCGTCGGGACGAGACAAGGAACCTGGTGTTGGCGGAACTGGGCAGATTGAAAATCAGATCCGAGACGTTGAACGGGCAGATCGAATTTCTGGCGCAGCCCGTTACAAAACTTAGCAGTGAAGAGTTCGCTTTGCTGCGGCAGCCCGTAATCTCAGTTTCAGACCAGCGCGCCGGCTTATTTAAAGCGAGCTTTGTGTTTGAAAAAAAAGCGGGCCTGAATTCGATCAGTACTGCAAAAGCGATCGCCAACGCAAGATCGGGCGGTGGGAGGGACGGGAAAATCAATAGGCCCGATCCGTCCAAAACCGATGTACCACCGAAAATCCAGGCTCTCGTCCGCGCGGCCCGCAAGAACGTTCAGCAGGGCAATTATAGGGCGGCAGAAAAGCAATATCAGCAAATTCTGGCGGAAGACCCAAATAACCTTGACGCGCTTTCCAACCTTGGTGTGGTTTATGTTCGCAGAGCCAACTTGCGGTCCGCGGAGTCGACGCTGAAAAAAGCCGTTGCCATCGCGCCCGACAACGATTTTCTGCTCACCACGCTGGGTATTGTTCAGTATCGGCAATCGAAATTCGACGACGCGATCGCGGAGTTAAGGAAGGCGATCGCGATCAATCCAAACAGCGCTACCGCTCACAACTATCTGGGTATCGCCGCCAGCCAGAAAGGGCGACAGCAAGAGGCAGAAAAGGAAATCCTTCAGGCTCTCGCCAACAATCCTAACGACGCCGATGCACATTTTAATCTGGCGGTCATTCTCATCACTACGCAGGCGGGCTCGAAAGGACTGGCTAGAGAGCATTATGCCCGGGCGACTGCGCTCGGCATACAACCGAGCCCGTCCCTCGAAAAGTTGCTGCAGTGACCCCGGCTCGGGCGTCGAACGATTCAATCAACTCACAGTAAGCTAGTCTTTCACTCTTCGTGCGCTTGCTCCGTGCTTTCTTCGTTGCGCTTATGACGGCGATTGTCGGCTGCGTTCTTGCGCTTTTTGTCGGCGATTATTTGACCAGGCTCGCGCGCGTACCTGAAATGGAAGGTCAGCGGGGCATGACCGTTATTTTTCTTTGCGTGCCTCTTGGAATTCTCGCGGGTTTAGTAATCGGAATCATTTCATCCATCCTGGTTGGGCGGCGGCAAGGACTTGCTGGATTCGTAATTGCACAAGGTTGGTCGCTTCTGATTGTCTGCGGCCTCGCCGGTTTGTTGGTCGGCGTTCCATATCTTCTATCCGACAAACCTCCGAGAATCGATGGCAAGCGCCTCGAATTGCAATTCGAGCTTCGCGCGCCGGCAAGATTTAAAATTCCAGACCAGCCGGATGGTTACAGCATCCGAGTCAGCCTTTACACTGACAATCGGGAAGGTCGATTTGCTTTCATTGATTGGAGCGCGATTACGAAAAATGCCGAACACATCACCATTCCGGGAAATGTCCCGTTATTGACACACAGCAAGACCAGATCGCTTCTAGCCTCGATCGGTAATGAACCAGACGCATCGCAGTTCGTTGAATTGAAAATTCCACCTGCGCCAAGAAAGCAGGACGAGACGTGGTCTGAATGGATTTTCGCCACGCAACGCGCCGACCTCAGTCCGGTTCCTGAGCCTGAACGATTTGCTGCGCGCTATCGGGTTCGCACGGCTGATTGAGTCTATAGCCACAGGCTTCGAACCTCGGATCATAACGTGCAACCATTTCTCACGGCCAACTGGCGGTACATAGCGATGTCGAATTACGTCGTCGATCCTCGCCTGCTCGCATCGCTAGTTCCGCCGGGTACAGAGATCGACTTTGAAAATGGTGAGACCTTTCTAAGCATAGTCGGATTTCTCTTTCTCGATACGCGTCTCCTCGGGCTTCCCATTCCGCTACACCGCGATTTCGAAGAAGTGAATTTGCGTTTCTATGTTAGGAGAAAATCGGCGGACACGTGGCGACGCGGTGTCGTTTTCATCCGCGAGCTTGTCCCGAAGCGCGCCATCGCCACGATCGCGCGCACGTTTTACGGCGAGCCATACCTCGCCGTGCCCATGAAATACGAAATTGAACACGTCGATTCCAATTTGAAAGTGGAATTTTCATGGCAACGCCGCCGCAAATGGGAATCACTTAAAATGAGGGCGACTGGTGAGCCGCAAATAGTTCCGGCGGGAAGCCACGCCGAATTTATCAGTGAACATTATTGGGGTTACACTTCTCTTCGCAGCGGCTGTAGCGAATATCGAGTCGAGCATCCCCGATTGAAAATTTGGAATGCGAGCGACTTCGAATTCAACGCAGACGTTGCAACTCTTTACGGCGAACAATTCGCTGAGACGTTAAATCAGCCACCTTGGTCCGCCTTCATTGCCGAGGGTTCGCCGATTACAATTCACAGGCGCGAGATACTATAGGACAGCTGTACCAGCCGCCAGCCAAAGGTTATGGCGTCTCGCAGAGACGCCCTACAATTTATTTCGACAGCAATTGCCTGAGCACAAAGGGCAGAATCCCGCCGTGCCGGTAATAATCGATCTCGATCGGTGTATCGATGCGAAGCTTTACGGGCACGGAGCGCTTCTGCCGATTTTTACCTTTGATCTCGAGGGTTATCGTTTCTGCAGGCTTAATTGCTTCTGACAATCCGGTGATCGAAAAGACTTCCGAGCCGTCGAGCCCCAGCGACTGCGGCGTTGTTCCCTCGGCGAACTGCAATGGCAACACGCCCATGCCTACAAGATTTGATCGATGAATCCGTTCGAAACTCGCGGCGATTACAGCCTTCACACCTAGCAAACGCGTTCCCTTCGCAGCCCAATCGCGCGATGAGCCGCTGCCGTACTCGTGCCCGGCGAGAATAACCAGGGGAGCGTTAGTCTCCGCGTACTTCATTGCCGCATCGAAAATCGACATCTGCTCACCGTCGCCGTTCGCAAAATATTTTGTCACGCCTCCTTCCGTTCCGGGGACCATCAAATTCTTGATCCGCACGTTCGCGAACGTCCCGCGCGTCATCACTAGGTCATTGCCACGTCGGCTGCCATAACTGTTAAAATCTCGCGGCTGAATTCCGCGTGACATTAAATACTTCCCAGCCGGCGAAGTTTCTTTAATTGCTCCCGCAGGCGAAATGTGATCGGTCGTCACCGAGTCGCCAAAAATGCCAAGCGCGCGTGCGCCGCGGATTTCCTCGATGTGGCCGGGCTCCATGGAAAAATTTTGGAAAAACGGCGGCACATGAATGTAATCGCTCTTCTCGTCCCATTGGTAAACGTCGCCAGTGCTCGCTGGGATCTCGTTCCACTTCGGATTTTGATCTGCAAAATCGCGATAAAGTTTGCGAAATGTCTCTGGCGTGAGGGCTGATTGCATCGTGTGTCGGATTTCGCTGAGAGTGGGCCAAAGATCGCGGAGGAAAGTTTCGTTGCCCTCCTTGTCCTTGCCGAGTGGGTCGCGGGAAAGATCGATGTGAACTCGGCCGGCCAGCGCGAACGCAACAACGAGCGGCGGCGACATAAGAAAATTCGCCTTGATATGCTGATGCACGCGCGCTTCAAAATTCCGCTTTCCCGAAAGAACCGATGCCGCAACCAAATCGTATTCGTGGATCGCTTTCTCGATGTTTTTATGCAGCTGTCCGGAGTTGCCAATGCAAGTGTTTCAACCGTAACCGACAATGTTAAATCCGAGTTGGTCGAGATATTTTTGGAGTCCCGGTTTACTGAGATAATCGGAAACCACGCGCGAGCCGGGCGCGAGCGACGTTTTCACCGCAGGATCGACGCGCAAACCGCGCTCGACAGCTCTTTTCGCGAGTAAACCGGCCGCGATCATCACGCTTGGGTTGCTCGTGTTTGTACAACTCGTGATCGCTGCAATCAGTACGCTGCCATGCCCGATATGAGCACGTCCGCGCGCAAAAACTTCGCTCGACTCCTCTTCAATTTCTTTCCCGGGATCCGGTGTCGGCCGGTTTGCAACCATCTCGATCTTGTTGAGTTCGTCCCCCGGATTAATTCCCTGGTCTTCCTTTTTGTCGGTTGAAAACATCTCTCCGTTGCGCGGGGCGCTGCCATTCAATTCCACAACGTGCTTTTCGCGAAGATCGACATCCTCTTTCCCGTACCCGCCGTCCCGCACCGGTTTTTCGAGCAGCTCGCGAAATCTTTTTCCAAGCTCAGGCAGATTGATCCGGTCCTGCGGCCTTTTCGGTCCGGCGACACTCGGCTGGACGCCCTCGATATCCAAATCGACATCGACGCTGTAGTCGATTTCGCCCTTCCGCGGAATCCCAAACATTTGTTGCGCGCGAAAATAATTCTCGAACGCAAAGCATTGCTCTTCGGTGCGTCCCGTGGCCCGCAGGTAATCCACCGATTCTTGATCAATTGGAAAATATCCCATGGTCGCGCCGTACTCGGGCGACATATTTCCAATCGTGGCGCGATCTGGCACCGGCAGGGACGCCGCGCCTTCACCATAAAACTCGACAAATTTGCCGACCACCTTTTGCGCGCGCAGCAGTTGTGTGATGTGCAGGACGAGATCGGTCGCGGTAACGCCTTCGCGCAACTGGCCGCTCATGTGCACGCCCACCACTTCCGGTGTCAAAAAGTAAACCGGCTGCCCAAGCATCCCGGCTTCCGCTTCGATACCACCGACGCCCCAACCGACTACGCCAAGTCCGTTGATCATTGTCGTGTGCGAATCAGTGCCGACTAGAGTGTCAGGGAAGTAAATAGTTGATGGTTGATTGTTGATAGTTGATTGAGCGGAGAGAACGCCTTTCGCGAGATATTCCAAATTGACTTGATGCACGATGCCGATCCCAGGCGGGATGAGCTGGAACGTTTTGAACGCTTGCTGTCCCCATTTGAGAAATTGATAACGCTCCCGGTTGCGCTTGAACTCCATGTCCAGGTTCAATTCCAGCGCTCGCGGCGAACCGAAGAAATCCACCTGCACCGAATGATCGACCACCAAATCGACGGGCACCAGAGGCTCGATGATTTTCGGATCGCGACCGAGGCGTTGCACTGCGCTGCGCATCGCGGCAAGATCGACCACCAGCGGCACGCCGGTGAAATCCTGGAGAACGATGCGCGCGACGATGAATGGGATTTCCTCGTTCGCCGGTGATCTTGCATTCCAGTTGGCAAGTGCCTCCACATCTTTGCGCCGGGCTTCTTTTCCGTCGCAATTGCGCAGCACCGATTCGAGCACAATCCGGATACTCACCGGCAACCGCGAAATTTTCCCGATCCCTTGTGCCTCCAGCGTCGGCAGCGAATAAAGGAAACCCTCCCGCCCTTTTCCCGCATCGAATTTCCTCAGCGTTTTAAATTCGTCGTTCATACCGTGGTTGCCATGTCGAGCGAAGTCGAGACATCTCTCGCTGCCCTCTCCCGAAAATATCCAGAGATTTCTCGACTCCGCTCGGAATGACAAAGTTCACTTCAATTCCATCAGCTTCGCTTTGATTTTGTCGAAATTGGGCAGTTGCCTGGCGTCATCGTTGCTCTCCGCGTATTGGATCACGCCATTTTTGTCGATGATGAACGCAGACCGTTTCGGCACACCTGCCATTCCGAGGTTCATTTGCGGCAGGAACGAGTCGTACATCACGCCGTAATCCTTCGCTACTTTGTGTTCATAATCGCTCAACAGCGGCACGGTGATTTTCTCCTTTTGCGCCCATGCCTCCTGCGCAAACGGATTGTCGCCGCTGATCCCGTAAACGGCTGCGTTCAAATCGATGTAAGCGTTCATACCCTGACTGACTTCGCACATTTCCGTGGTGCAGGTGCCGGTAAACGCCATCGGGAAGAAAAGCAGTAATGTGTTTCTCTTTCCAAAATTGTCGCTGAGTGTGTTCTGTTTCGGTCCATCGGCGGTCTTCGTGGATAAAGTGAAGTCTGGCGCCTTAGTTCCAACGGAAAGTGGCATGATTGATCCTCCGAAAGTTGAGATTTGATCTGCAAGTTTCAGTATAGGGTCGGCGTTGGACGGGTCAAAGACGAACAATCGAGATTCGTTAAATCGTGAACTGTTACATCGTCTAACCCACGCGCCAAAGTTCGCGATTCACGATGAACGAATTACGGTTCTGCAATTCCCATGGAACTCTTCTGGTGGTTCTTCGCGATCGTCCTCTTCGCAGTCGGTCTGATCGGCACGGTCGTTCCAGCTCTTCCCGGCACAACTATCATTCTCGCTGCCGCAATCATCCATCGCGCCACGGTCGGCGCGGAGAGGAGCATCGGCTGGAAGACGATGATCATTCTCGTGTTCCTCACACTCATTTCGTACGTCTTCGATTTTGTCGGCAGCTACTTTGGCACAAAATATTTTGGCGCGACAAGGTGGGGCGCCTTCGGAGCAATCCTGGGCGCGCTAATCGGCCTTTTGTTCGGAGTCATCGGCCTGTTTGCAGGGCCGGTGATCGGCGCGGTCGCCGGCGAATTCATTGCCGGTAAACGAATGATCGACGCCGGTCGCGCTGGTTGGGGAAGTTTGCTTGGAAATCTCGGCGCAATGATCGGCAGACTGGTCATCGCGCTAGTGATGATCACGATTTTCCTCATCGCGGTTCCGTCACCGTTTTAATTGTAGGGCAACCGCTCCGGTTGCTGACTCTTCCTGATTTCCTGCTTTCCAAGTTGTGCTAAATTACGAGCCGATGGCAGATGATCGCTGGTGAACCGCAAGGTTCGTTGGAGGAAAGTCCGAACACCATACGGCAGCATGCCGCGTAAAATACGCGGGCGCCGCGGTTGAAAAATTGCGGTGACGGAGAGTGTCACAGAAAAGACACCGCCGGTTCTTTGGCAACAAAGTGCAGGTAAGGGTGAAAAGGCGAGGTAAGAGCTCACCGCTCGCGAAGCAATTCGCGAGGCACGAAAAACCCCATGCGGTGCAAGACAAAACAGAGGAAGGGCAGCCGGCCCGCTAAATCCTCGGGTATCGTCGCATCATGATGCGCGCAAGCGCGTCGGGCGTTTGGTTCCGTGAAATCGGAACCGGATGAGATAAATGATCATCCCGGCTGAGAAATCAGCCGGACAGAATTCGGCTTACCGCCATCGAAAAATATGAAGGGCGCTTTCGGAAACGAAGGCGCCCTTCGCTTTCATCAGGCTACGGATGGCTTGAGCGTGGATT
>CATPBS010000009.1 GCA_955652715.1 uncultured Candidatus Udaeobacter sp. | reverse complement strand
CCTAACGAGTGCGCAATTTCACGAATTTCCTGTTTTGTCATTTTGCACAGCGGCATCAGCGCGCGCTGCAGCTGCGGCTGCCGCAAACTAAACAAAAAATAGGATTGATCTTTGCGCGAATCGATTCCTTTGCGAAGGATCGCGCGATCAGTTTGGTGCTCGATGATGGCATAGTGGCCAGTCGCAATATAATCGCAGCCTAATGCTGCCGCTTTACTCCAGAGATTGCCGAACTTGATTTTCTCATTGCACATCACGCAGGGATTCGGCGTCCGGCCGGCCTGATACTCGCTGGAGAAATAATCAATCACGAGCCGCTCGAACTGGTCGGCTTCGTCAACGACGTAATGCGGAATGCCGAGGGAATGCGCCACGCCGCGCGCGTCAGCTATTGCCTGTGGTCCGCAACATTTGTCCTCCGCGCGCGAGATGCAATCCTGCGGCCACACTTTCATGGTGACGCCGATGACTTCGTAGCCCTGTTCGCGCAGCAAATATCCGGCCACGCTGGAATCCACTCCACCGCTCATCCCAAGAAGAACACGCTGTTTGTTTGGGTTCATGCGAGCCGAGAATTTCGATGAACGGCGAATTGAGTCAATTGAGGAGGGGCGGTTCACCCGAACCGCCCGTGCAGAGCGCCACGGACCGGGCGATTGAGGTCAATCGCCACTACCTTGGAACTCGGCTTACGAATGGGCTTCCGCCCAGCGTGAACCGCCAGGGATAATGAGCGGAGCGCGTGATGCCGATTCGCGCATCGGCCACAACATCAACAGCCATGTTTGCGTTACGAGCAAAACAGTGTCGCGGGTCGGCGCACAAATCCATCTCGTGGTGGTGACCAGTAATACCCAGCGCCTGCGTTAGCTTGCCAGGACCCGAGCAGAGGCGCTTCACGTCGTTAAGTCCTCGACGTTTTTTCATCCGCTCAATACCTCTTTTTGGTTCCAGCGCGCGAATCAAAACAAACCCGTTCGCATCGCCTTTCACCAGCACATTCAGCATCCAGTGCATGCCATAATTAAAATAGACATAGACTGCACCGGCGTTGTTTCGCTTGATAAAACTACGCGCGCTTGGTCGTGTGAAAGTGTGCGCGGCCTCGTCGTCGATTGCCGCGTACGCTTCTACCTCGACAAGGATTCCCGAGCAGTCGCCCCAGATTAGTTCCGCGCCAATCAACTCACGCGCGCACGTGATCGGGTCGCGTGTGAAAAAAGAGGCGCGGACAATCTTGTTTGCCATTTGCCCTCGGTGATCTGCTCGTTTTGAAAACAGATTACCTCGACGGCTTGTAGTAAACGGGAATCTTAACGTTGCTTTCGACCGGTTGCCCGTTGCGGAACGCCGGGATGAATTTAGCGCCAGTGAAATCGGATGTTGCCGCATCGGCAAAACCGAGGAGCGGTGGTTCCTCGGATACGACGCGCATGCTCTTCAGATTTCCGCTTGCGTCCACATTGAGCGCGAGGTCCACAACACCGGTCAGCTGCACCGCACTCCCCGTCTCAGGATAATGTATCCCGGTAAATTTTGAGTCCTGGCCAGCATACGGTTGTGGATCGATGAAGTCGCTTTCATTTTTCAATTCATCCAGCTGCTGATTGGCGAAAATGCGCAGCCGCGGTTTTCCATTCACAACCGCGAACGTCACTGTGCCGTAGAAAATGGCGATCACCGGCTGGTGAACGTGAATCGCAGGGATGAACTTCTCATTCGCGAGGCGTTTTAATAGTTCCCGCTCGAGGAGCTCCGACCCTTTCGTGCCGCGATAAGCGCCGCTGCGAACGATGTCGCCAGTTGGCGCCACCAGACAGGAAAACATTACGGCAGCGTCCTTTTGGCCCTTTTTGATCAAGTCGGCAGTGTCAATTCTGTTTATCAGCGAATCGGGCCGCGTCCCGATTAGAGCAGGCCGGAACTCCGGTAGCGCTGGCGTAGGTGACGGAGTGTTTTGCGTTTGTGATAACCCGACGTTGGCACCGAGCAGCAAACCGATTACGTAAAACGTACCAAGCCGCATGGCGAAATAGGCAAGCGAAAGCCATTCTCTTTGCAAGAGCGAACTGAAGAAACTTTACACTGTAATCGTGACCGGCATTTTGGCGGCGATCCGGTGCACGATTTTGTGACGCTGAAAGTAATCGATAAGCGCGTCGCGCGTTTGCAACGGATGCAGAGCAGTTTTGGCCTCTGGCCTTTCAAGTAATGCGCGCAGTTTCATAAAATGATGGCCGCCGCTGCGCGAATCAAAGCTGTTGACCGCGATCACGTATTTTTTGCTGCGATCAAGTGGTCGGCCGTCAGCCAAAGTCATCGATACAATTCGACAGTGGTCAGGGCGGCCTTGTGTTTTCAATTCGAAGCCAAGGAGGTTGCGCTTCTCATGGCTGGCGAACACTTCTTCCATGACAACTTTTATTTCATCCGGCGAAAGCTGCGCTGTCACAACGTAGTTTTCGTAAGGAATGAGGCTCCAAATGTCGTTCAGGGTTTTGGGACCGGCGGGCAAACTGGCGTTGTCATCGAACGCGCCGTGCATCACGCCATCAACTCGCACATTTCGTTCCAGTAGCGCTTCCCGGATCGCGTCGCCAATGAGTCTCTCCACATCACTTGGCACGCCGGGGCGGCTTCGACCCCGCAGCCTCTCGGCCAGTTCGCCGACTGGCGATGAAAGCAGCGCGTCCGATTCGGCAAGCTGCGATTTCGCTCGCGAAACAATCACGTGATCGAAATGGATCCGATTATCTATCAGCTCACAGATTGCTTCCCGATGGAGCAGCTTCTTGGAACTGCGATCAAATAAAAGATCGACGCGTCCCACGTGAATGCCGAAATGATCTGCCTGCGTAAAAAGCACACCGTTCGTGAGACGACTTGGAATCGCCTGATGCGTATGACCGGCGATAAACGCCGCCACGTCCGGAAATTCCGAAGTCAGAGCCATTACAGTGTTGGCAAAATCATCGCCGCCGCTGCGCATTTTCAATCCCATATGGCCACTGAGCACGATCGCATGTGCGCCTTCGCTCTTTGCCCTCGCGATTGCGCGGCGGGCCGGCTCGACGGGATTTTGGAAATCGATCCCGCGTGTGAATTCCGGACCGAGCCAAAACGGCATCCCCGGCGTTGTCACTCCGATGATCGCGAGCTTGATCCCCGCGATTTCCTTCACGATGAGCGGCTGGATCTTCGCGAATGGATGTTGCGAATCGCAAGATGCGCCGGCCGGCTTCCCGTTCAGGATTGTGTTCGCAGCCAACACAGGCATTTCCGATCTCTGCAGCGCGTTGATAAAAGTCTCGATGCCCCAATCGAACTCATGATTCCCGACGATCCACGCGTCGTATTTGAGATGGTTAAATAGATCGATCATCAGCTCGCCCTTGTTGCGCAAACTGACATCCGTTCCCTGATATACGTCGCCGACATCGATCAAAATGGAGTTCGAATTCTGCCGGCGCCACCGGCGAATTTGCGCCGCGCAACGCGCTAATCCGCCGTAATCAGGATTCCCGTTGTAATCAGCGGTGGGCAGGATATGACCGTGGAGATCGGTGGTGTGCAGGATCGAGATGCAAACCGTGTCGGATTCAAGTGCAGCAGCCGCACTAGCGAGCGTTGGAAATGCGCTGAGCAATCCGGCGCGCCCGGCAACTTTAACAAAATCCCGTCGAGTCCAGAATCTGTCCGCGTGAACCATCGTCTCAGGCCTGCGCCGATCATGATTCTACCGAACGAGCCAGATCATCTCAATGAAAATGGGGCAACTCGATATGTTGACCCTGAGATCGTTTCAGTGACACTTCGTCATGCTCAACGAAAATTCCATGGCTGATTTCAAACGAAACCTGCGGGGGCGACTGATCGAGCCCGGTGATAAGGACTATGACGAAGCACGCAAGGTGTACAACGGAATGATCCACAAAAAGCCACGGATGATCGTGCGCTGCGCAGATGTAGCAGACGTCATTAGCTCGGTGAAGTTCGCACGTGAAAACGACCTGCTTGTTGCGATTCGCAGTGGTGGCCACAACGCTGGCGGCCTGGGAATTTGTGATGATGGACTCGTCATCGATCTGTCGCCAATAAAATACACGCGCGTCGATCCGGCGGCCCGCACGGTCACGGTCGGCGGGGGATGCACGTGGGGCGATGTCGATCACGCCACGCATGTGTTCGGACTCGCTGCTCCGAGTGGAATTATTTCTACGACCGGCGTCGGCGGATTAACTCTGGGTGGCGGGATCGGACATCTCACACGCAAATGCGGATTGACCATCGACAATTTGCTCTCCGCCGATGTGGTATTGGCAGATGGAAAATTTGTAAGGGCGAACGCTGATGAGAATTCCGATTTGTTCTGGGCACTTCGCGGTGGCGGCGGGAACTTCGGCGTGGTGACTTCGTTCACGTTCAGGCTGCACCCGATCGATATGATCTACGGCGGTCCAATGCTGTACGAACTGAGCGAAACAGTCGACGTGATGAAATGGTATCGGGATCTAATCCCAGCCGCGCCCAATGATTTAAATGGCTTTTTTGCCTTTCTCACTGTCCCGCCCGTGGCGCCTTTTCCCGAGCATCTTCACATGAAGAAAATGTGCGGGGTGGTCTGGGCATACGCTGGACCTCAGGAGAAAGCTGAAGAAACGTTCAAGCCTATCCGCACTTTCAAAAAGCCTGCCCTGGATTTCGTCGGCCCGCTGCCGCAGCCCGCTCTGCAAACCATGTTCGATGCGCTGTATCCGCCCGGTTTGCAGTGGTACTGGCGCGCCGATTTCGTGAATGAGTTGAGTGATGAAGCGATTGCGCAGCACATCCGTTTCGGTGAAACGCTTCCAACGATGCATTCCACGATGCACCTGTATCCGATCGACGGAGCTGCGTCACGCGTCGGAAAAAACGATACTGCCTGGAACTATCGCGATGCCAAATGGGCGCAGGTGATGGTCGGCGTCGATCCTGATCCGGCGAATAATGAAAAGACAATTTCGTGGACGAAAAGTTACTACGATGCGTTGCATCCCTACTCGGCTGGCGGAGCATACGTAAACTTCTTGATGGGCGACGAAGGAGAAGAACGTGTGAAAAAAACTTACGGAGACAATTACGAGCGATTGGTTGCGATCAAAACCAAATACGATCCCGACAATTTCTTTCGAGTGAACCAAAACATTAAGCCGAGCGCTAGAACCTCGGAACCAGTAACAGCGTCCTGACGCCTTGTTGCTAGAACTTAGGTGGTTTTATAAATCATTCGGCATGGAGATCGACAATAGCCCAGCGTTTGAACGCTGGGGGTTGGTTAACGGAAATGTTCGAGTCCCGCACGGGACGAAAGAAACGGTTCTGTCGTCCCTGCCGGGACTCGCTACGCAAGCTTCCTTTTTCCCGGCGTTAAAACGCTGGGCTATCGTCAGTCGCCGCTACCGGAATTGAATCCATGAACGCTGATGACCTAAGATCATTACAGGCGCCACTGAAAGCGCAATATCGCGAGCGCCCTGACACCGCGCTCGTTACTCTCCACGCGGAGGGTCGGATCGGCGAAAATATCACCTGCAAAATCGAAACGGGAAAAGCGCGCGTCGAAGCAGGGCTTCACCCAGCGACAGGAGGCGACGGCCTGAGCGCGTGTTCAGCCGACATGTTACTCGAAGCCTTGGTAGGATGCGCAGGCGTCACCCTAAGCGCAGTCGCCACCGCTCTGGACATTCCATTACGCACTGCCACGATTCGAGCAGGGGGCGATCTCGATTTTCGTGGCACACTTGCAGTTTCGAAAGACGTGTCTGTCGGGTTCAAACAGATTCGATTGCATTTCGATCTAGATACTGATGCCAGCGAAGAGCAGGTCGCCACACTGATCCGCCTGACCGAACGCTATTGCGTCGTTTATCAAACCTTGAGTCACCCTGCCGACATCAGCGTTTTGCATCGCGTAATATCTCGCTAAAATCTTCGCCTATGCCGTTATACATGGACATTCACAATCTCCCGGAGGGGACCACTCCGGAAGACGTCGCGAAAGCTCACGCGAAGGATATGGAAACGCAGCGGAAATATGGCGTCGAATACCGCAAGTATTGGGTCAACGAAAAGGCCGGCAAGGTTTTTTGCCTCGTGCATGCGCCAAACGTGGAGGCAGCAGAATGTGTGCATCGCGAAGCCCACGGGATGCTGGCCGAAAAGATCATCGAAATACAACCGCCCGAACTAGCAGAAGGATTTCTCGGTAGCGCGGAGACGAATGACGCTGGCGCGGCTGTGCTGCCGGGTGGCGGAGCCGATGCACGAGATCCGGGAATCCGAACCGTTCTGTTCACGGACATCGTGGATTCAACGACATTGACTCAATCGCTCGGTGACGAAGCGGCTCTCGCCTTGCTCGGTGTGCACGACACGATTGTGCGAGATGCCATGTCCGCTCTTGGCGGCCGCGAGGTCAAGCACACTGGCGACGGTATCATGGCCTCATTCGTGTCAACGGCAGGCGCAGTTCGCTGCGCAATTCTGATCCAGCGCGAATTAGCGAAACACGAAGAAGCGAATCCCGAGCGCCCGCTCAAGGTGCGAGTCGGCGCCGCAGCAGGCGAACCCGTTGAACAAAATAACGATCTCTTTGGATCGACAGTTCAACTCGCCGCCCGCCTCTGTGCTCAGGCACAGCCGGAACAGATTCTGGTATCGAACGCAATTCCAGACCTATGCATCGGCAAAGGACTCCTGTTCGAAGACCTGGGCGAAGTTAACCTTAAAGGCTTCGGTTACCCAGTCCGCGCCCATGCCGCTGCATGGAAGCCAGCGGCAGTATAGTGACCGAATTAGACGAAGAAATCTTCGTTACCTATTACGAAGGTTCGTCTAATCATAGTTAGGCCAAGAAACTATGGCCGGATATTCTGGCACTCCTCTTTGGAAAAAGCTCGGTTTCAAGACCGGGCTCACCTCCTATGTGGACGGGGCGCCGAGCCAATACCTCTCCCTGCTGTCGCTCCCGATCGATATGGAGGTCTCTTGGCTGGCCGGCCCGGAGCCAGATATGAAGTTCGTGCATCTCTTCGAGATCGATAGGTCCAGACTCAAGCAGAAGCTGGAGTCTTATCGACGGAAGATTGCTCCAGACGGAGTGATCTGGGTATCGTGGCCTAAGAAAACCTCGGGTGTTGCGACCGACATTACCGAAGATGGGATCCGGGAGGTAGCTCTACCCATCAGCCTTGTTGACATAAAAGTTTGCGCAGTTGATGAAGTATGGTCCGGGCTGAAGCTCATGATTCGAAAGGAGCAGCGTGAGAAGGCCCCCTAACAAGACGGTGCAGCGCGCCGGAGCTATGCAATTGAGCTTCGAGGGTCGCTCGTTTTACAACATCATCGGCTTCGGCGGACGTGCGCTGCCAACGCCGGTCGCTGAGCTTGCTCGTTAGGTCTTATAACCATTCACGTTTACCTTTCCTAAAAATAATCGGAGGAATCGAATGCGTATCTTCAACACAAATTACCTGTCCCGGACAATAGCGCTGGCGCTGGTTGGCCTCGCCCAAATGGCTTTTGCGGACGATGCCTTGACTGCGCGCAACAAGGCTCTTGTCCGAGACTTCTATACGACGGTGTTGATCCATCGCGATGTGGATGCTGCGCCGCGATTTCTACGCCCCGATTACATCCAGCACAACCCGAACGTACCTACCGGATTGAAGGGTTTCATGGATACATTTCGTGCGCGTTTCGCTCAACAGCTTCCCGCTGACTACAAGCGCCAGCTGCTGAACGTAGTCGCTGAAGACGACCTGGTCGTTGTCTACGTGCGACAGACATGGACTAGCCGGGACGGAAAACACAACAAAGCACTCGGATTCGACATGTTTCGCGTACAGGATGGCAAGATCGCGGAGCACTGGGATGCCGAGGATTGAACTGCACGCCAGCGATTAATTTTTGGATAATAATGGCAGACGTAACAAGGCGCTGCAGCCAGAGCCTCTGTCCGCAAGAGAAACAGTTGAGAGATGAGAGTTGAGAGTTTTGCAACCCCGGCTCCGCGAGCGATGGCTGACTCTGTGTCGTAGCTATTATGCGCGTTGTTGCGATTTTTCTGGCAGTACTCACGCTCACGGCGTCAGCCTATAGCAGCGAACAAAGCGATCGCGAGCTTTCGCGTTTGATGGTTGGAGCGTGGCGCTCGCCACGCCATGATTACGTTTATCTTGCCGACGGAACCTGGTGGATGGGCAAACCCGATCCGAACGGGCTTGAACCACGCGTGACGCATAGCCGCTGGAGAATCGAGAACCATGCGTTGGTGATAAGCACCACGTATGTGGGTGGCGAGCAACCGCCGCCTTGGAAAGAAGACCGCTACCCAATCCAAAAGCTTACCCGCACTGAGATCGTTTACGGCGGCGTATATCGCATGACGCGCATTGGATTCGAACATGTCGATGAGGAACGATAAACTCGAAGGCCATCTCATAAATTCTGCAACGACGTTGTACACGAGTTGGCATTGTAACTCAGGCATCCTGCCTGACGCGTCGGGCAGGCTTCCCAGCCTGCCGGCCTCTTGCGGGCAAGATGCCCGCTTGACCTAACAGCCATGATGGCTGTGTTACGGCCCGCGATGTACACGAAACAGGTTAGCCTTTACTTGCTGATCGCCGTCGCGATCCCGAGCTTGTGCTCCGCAGATGTTACAAAGCTTTCGGCGGAAGAACGCAAGGCGTTGCTAGATGCCTCGCGCTTCCACGAGGTCCGGTCCACGACCAATCTGCCATCCGCAATCCTCGCGCTTTGTGACGGCGGCGGGGATGGCAAGCTCGCAGAGCCGGGCCAGAAGTGGAACGCGACTGATGCCATCACAGATCCAACGCTTCTAGGCAAGCGCCTGATTTGGGCAGCGACAGGCGTCGAGTATTACGTTGTCCATTACGAGCGCGGCGGAATCGCTCACACCTATCATATTTTGGTTGCCAAACTCACGAAGGATGGCGCGAAACCCAAAGTAGTTTGGCGTGCAGTTGGAGGTCCGCTCAAAGATTACGCGGCATTTCTCGACGCGTTGCGAAGCGGGAAGTTGGACGACCGTTTAGAGTACGCGCATTGAGCGGTCCTAATCAGACGCACCCGGCGACAAGCCATTAGTCCGGCTGAGGCAGATGACTCAATTTGCCGAAACTTGCGCGCATCGAAGCAGCGGCTGACGTTGGTTTCTTAGATCGCTTAACCCGAGGAACTTCATATGACACTCGAAGGAAAGCACGCTCTGATCACTGGTAGTTCGCGCGGAATTGGGAGAGGAATCGCTCTGGCACTGGCAGAGAGTGGCGTCAAAGTCGCGGTTCACTACTTCCAAAACGAGAGCGCCGCGAAAGAAACGCTCGCACAGGTCCGCAAACTCGGGTCCGATGGCGTTATCGTGCAGGCAGACGTGACACGACCAGATCAGATCACTGAGATGTTTCGCAGGCTAAAGACAGAGTTCGGGCAACTGAATATCTTCGTCAGCAACGCCAGGCCGGAGGCGCCCGAATTTTATCAGCCGCCTCTCGATATTACCTTGAAACAGTGGGACGCAGCATTCGACTCACAGGCGAAGGCGTTCCTTGTCGGTGTTCGGGAAGCGCTTCCCCTGATGGGCGACGGAGGAAGAATCTTTGCCATCACCTACGCCGAAGGAAGTCGTACCGGCGGACTCCAACCGTGGGTCGGCATGGGATCAGCGAAAGCGGCGCTGGAATCACTGGTCAGGTACTTCGCCGTAACCGTTGCCAGGCGCGGCATCACGGTGAACGCGATCAGCCCGGGATGGACGGAGGACAGCGTCTTAAACACCTTGCCCGAGCAGGTGCAGGAACTCATCCGGGATTGGCATACCCGCGGTTGGACACCGATGGGACGTTTAGGAACGCCGGCGGATATCGGCGACGTTGTTG
>CATPBS010000008.1 GCA_955652715.1 uncultured Candidatus Udaeobacter sp. | reverse complement strand
TTCTCTATACTGCCCCGACGGCGATCCGCGCATTCATTCGTTGGGGAGACGAATGGGTCGCAAAACATGATCTTTCATCGCTGCGCCTGCTCGGCACGGTAGGCGAACCGATTAATCACGAGGCTTGGATGTGGTATCATAAGAACATCGGCGGCGGGCGTTGTCCGATTGTCGACACCTGGTGGCAAACCGAAACAGGATCGATTCTGATTACGCCGCTGCCGGGCGCCATTCCAACGAAGCCGGGCAGTGCAACACTCCCGTTCTTTGGCGTCGATCCAGCCGTCGTGGATGAGAAGGGACGCGAGGTTGGGCCAAATGTCGGCGGAAAGCTGATTATTCGCCGCCCCTGGCCTTCAATGTTGCGCACGATCTACGGGGACAAGGCGCGCTATCGACAGCAATACTGGAGTGAGTTCAAGGGCAATTATCTGACCGGCGACGGCGCCCGTCGCGATGAAGACGGCTATTTCTGGATCGTTGGGCGGATTGATGATGTTTTGAATGTGGCTGGCCACAGACTTGGCACATCGGAAATAGAAAGCGCTCTTGTCAGCCACTCACGAGTCGCGGAGGCGGCGGTGGTTGGGAGGCCGGATGAATTAAAGGGTCAGGGCGTTGTGGCGTTTGTCACGGTGAAGGCAGGAGTGGATGCCAGTCTTGGGCTAAAAGAGGAATTGCGCAATCACGTCGCCGTGCATATTGGCGCGATCGCAAAACCAGATGAAGTGCGTTTCGCCGAAGCGCTGCCAAAAACGCGCAGCGGCAAAATCATGCGGCGGCTTCTCAAAGAAATCGCGAGCGGCGCAAAGGTCACCGGCGACACAACGACGCTGGAGGATTTCAGCGTCTTAGCCAAATTGGCGGAATCGGAAGAGGCTTAGGATAACGGGAGACGACGAATGACGAAGCACGAAGGAATGACGAAAGCGAGGCTTAACCCGTGAGCTTCATCCGCACAGGCTTTCGCGAAATCGCCTTGAAGATCAAGCGCCAGCGTACGCGCATGGCACTTCGTTACGAGAGGCGTCTTCTCCAAAAAAGTGAAATCAACCTCGGGCGCGAAGGCACTGCGCAAGCGGCCAATTTCCCCGAGCTCCGCAACGAGATCGTTGCGCTTAGAAAGCTGGAGCAGGAGCAGAAAGAAGTCGCACTTCGAATCGCGCGGATCGAAGAAGGAATAAAAAAGATCGAAGAAGAACGGCAACAAAATGTGCGCGAACAAGCTGAGGCCATTGCAAAGCTAGAAGCAGAGAAGAAGCCGCTTCTCCAGCAGCGCAACCAAGCAAAGAATAATGTGGATGTATGCGAGCGCGAGCTTGCCGGCGTAGAACGGCGCATTCAAGAGAGCGAAGCTGCGGATCGCGATCTGTTGAAACAACTCTCCGATCTGCATGCGCTCAATCCGGCGCCTGCGGACCTGGAAGCACGATCCGCGAGTATCAGCGCGCGGCGAGCGCGACTTCCCGACGAACGTGCAGAACTTATCCGCGCACGCCTGGGCAGCGCGGATGCAGTGCGCCTGGCAAAAGAGAAGCTGAACGCGGCGGACACGGAACTTTCTGCCGTAGAAAAGAATATAACGCGGACGGGAAGCGAATTTGAAACGCGCGACCGACGACTGAATGACAACATTCGAGCGCAACAGGAAGCAGCGCGCGAGGCCCGGGCACGGCATCAAACAGTCGAAGAGCGAAAAAATCCCGCCTATCTAAGCATTGGCCGGCATCTGGCTGAGAAGGGAGTTGCCCCGCCAAATGCGCCGCATCTGCTCGCGGAGGCGCATCGCCGCCGCGAGGCGGTGGATTCGCAATTGAAGCACAAGGCAGAGCTAGCCTTGCTCTCCAGCCAGATCGACAAACAGGAGCTGCGGAAGTTCTACTTCAGCGTCTTCTCGGTGCTCGTTCTGCTTGCACTCACATTGCTTGTTGTTTTTCAATCTCCCCGAGGACGTGAATGGCTGCCGCAAGAAACCGATACCATCCTGTCGATTAATGCCGACCAGTTTGAACGCGCGAACCTCGCAAAACGCTGGCGCAACGACCAGCCAACGCTCTGGTCAGGATTGATCGGTGCAGCGGCGTCGGTTCCAGGGTTGAATCTTCCTCGTGATGCGGGGCGTATCACCCGTGCGCTCACCACGAACGAAGCCGGAGAGACTCGGGAGTTCAACCTTGTTGAAACCCGTCGTGGCGTTTCCAACGCCATTCGTACAATCGGCAACGATAAGAGTTTCCAAAAGCGCTCCATTAGTGGCTTGCCAGTTTGGGAACGACAGCCGAATTTTGCCGTCGCACGCGTCGGACCGGCGACACTGGCCGTCGGAGCGCCTGAACAAGTAGATGAACTGGTGCTGGTGCGTCTCGGCATGAAACCGGACCTGAAAATAACCGGTCAACTATTCGATCGTTTCCAGGCGCTCGATCGTGACAGCGCGCTGCGGCTTATTTCTCGCGATCCACCTGATCTCTCACGCGTTTTCCATCCTATCTTTGCCCGTGAACTGCTCGACGCTTCACAATTGCTCGGTCTTGCAGTGAACCTGCAAAATCCAGTAAAAGCCAGAGTGCTCATAAAAGTGAATTCATCTAAAAGTGCGGACGATCTTGCCCGAAGTTTGCACGACAATCCGCAGCAATGGCTGCATTTGCCGGACTCTCAACTGTTGCTTTACTCCCAGCCGCCGGAGATCCAACGGCACGACAGCTCGAACCTGGAATTACGTTTCACCGTCCCCGAAGGCAGCGCTCGCCTTCTACTCCAACGGCTGGCAAAAACAGACACTGCTGAACCGGTGGCAGCCCATTAACCAACAACGAAAATGCGACACTTTGATATGTGCGTTTGGTTAGTTGCTGGAATGACGGCAGCTCTGGTGTCAGTGGATGCAAATGCTGGCGGACCGCTTATTGATATCCAATCCGTAGATCCAACGATCGTGGTTGAGTTGCGCTACGCAGGCCGAAATAATTTTCTTGGACATCCGCTTTATCCCCTTGGAACCCGCGCGCTCGCTCGCCCCGAAGTCGCCTCAGCTTTGGCCGTGGCCCAAGGCGTTTTATATCGCTACCAATATGGCCTCAAAATTTGGGACGCGTATCGGCCGGTCGCGGTGCAGGCCGGGCTTTGGGAAGCGTCACACAACAGTGATTATGTTGCCAACCCCGAAATCGGCGTTGGCTCGCTGCACAGTTGGGGCATCGCCGTCGACGCCACCCTGGTCGATTCATGGCATCGCCCTGTGCGCATGCCAACTGATTTTGACGATTTTACCCCCGCTGCAATGTGGCGTTACCTGGGTTCCTCTTTCGAAATAGGCGGACACGTGCGTTTGCTGCAGTACGCAATGCACAAGGCTGGTTTTTGGGGATTGCGCACTGAATGGTGGCATTTCACGATTGCCGACTGGCAAAAATATTTGCCGCCTGAAAAGGCAAAGAGTGCCGGGCAAGTTTTAGGAACTCGCTGG
>CATPBS010000007.1 GCA_955652715.1 uncultured Candidatus Udaeobacter sp. | reverse complement strand
GGACCAGGCGATCGCCTTCCGCACAAATGGCAAAATCGACTACGAGGAAATTCGGATGCGCTGATTCACGGGGAACTTCCAATCCTTCGGGAATCGCGTTCTCCGCGTGCCGAGCCAACTCCAGCGTGCGGGTAAGATCGACAATCGCATTTGCCGCGCGCGTGACTTCACCCGTGAATTCGCGCGTCAAAAAAATCGGCGTCTCTGAAATCCGAAAATCCACTGGCCACTTTTCAGTTTCGTTCACGCAGCGCACCAGCGCCGCAAATTTTTCCGGCGTAAAATCGGCGTTGAAAGCTACGCGAAGTTTCGGATCCACCGTATCAAATCCGGCAGCGCTATTCGCCGTTAGGCTGGTCGATTACGCTGTTGATGTGAAGAGGGCCGAGGACAGCGGTGGCACCATTATCAGCGACGACAATTACACGGTTGCCGCGTGGCGTGTTGAAAGCGTGATCGACTCTAAACACTGAATACTCGTGACCGTCAGATGTGCAAACTGAGAACGGAACGAACGGGACAGGCTGCAGTCGCTTACGGATCTCGTCGATCATGGACGCATTATATTAAAAATCTGCCCCCTTGCATCACCTGCTCGCCGTCGAACCAGACGTCGAAATCGCGGCCGACGCAGTCGATATGAGTTTTCGAAACCCAGTTTGCGCCGGTGTGTTCTGCGTAAGGATGACCAAAAGCAATGTGAACGCCGGGAATTTTTTCGTCCTGCAAAATGTGACCAATGAAATGAGTGCAAGCGGTGTTCGTCCCGATGGCAAATTCGCCGACGCGGTCACTGTTTTCATCTGTGCTGGTGTAAGCCCGAAATTCATCGCGCAAATCCCTATTCTCCGAATGCAGCGCTCGGATCCGATTGTTTTCCACTTCGATCGTTAGCGGATTGGATTCGAGATCGCCAAAACGTTCGCATAAGTAATCGCCGACCACGCCGTCCACCACGAATGTGCCGTTGGTGTTCATGGGCGCGGTGAAAATTTCGCCGCCCGGCAGGTTGCCCCATTTGTCACGCGTGATGATGCCGCTGGTCTTGAGCCATCTGAGTTTTGGCGAAAGCTGGGCTTCGAATTCGGTGCCATGCGGCGTTTTGCACGTAATCCGTTCCGCTTTACGAGCGCGTTCCACCAGACGCTGACTCAGCTCATCCACTTGTAAAAAATCGGCGCGCATGCCTTCGAGCATGATCTGGCGATTGATGTTCACCATGTGACCGTGGCGGATCCGATGATGATTTACGACAGCGGTCATTTCCGTGCGTGCACCGAGTTCGCCCGGCTGGGTTTGCGCGGCAAAGATTGAAGCCTGCGAGCGCGCCAGATCATCGAGAATGATCTCCGGCATGTACGCAAGCGGCCGCCGGGCATGATGCTCAAGCACAAACAAACTGTACTCCGAGCCGATGCGCTCCACTTCCGATTGCAGCGCTGCCGCGATTTCGCGGGTCGCGTTGTCGGTGATGATGGTGATCCGCTCCTGCGGTTGCAATCGAACACAAACATCGATCGCGTTGCGCGCGCCGGGGATCAATTCCGGATCGATCGGATGGAGATAAGCGCGCTCAGGCATACTGAAAGTTGTCAGAATTACGCTGAAATTCAGCGCAGGCAAATCTCCGCATCTACGTCTCCAGATTTCCAGTATGGCAGCTCCGAATGCTTGCCGGTTGCGTTGCGATACACACGGATGATGACATTTCGACGAAGAGACAATGTGGCTTTAAGAAAGAGACTTTACTTCAACATCGCCGCGGCATGATCTTGCCGGCAACGCGCTATGAAATCGCAAATTCGATCGTTAACTTATTTTAGCGTTGTTTTCGTAATCCTTAGGGCGTGGACCAGGCCGGCCCTGGGCGATGAAGAACAACAACGGCCCTTTGCATTCCAACTGCCAAAGAGTGATTCTGCCAGGGCCGAAGCATTGGCCGATCAACTCGCGGCACTTTCGCCAAGAGTGAATCGGGAAGAGGCAAAGCTGCTGGCGCAATGCGCCTACGCCACTGTAAGCAAGCTCAGGCGACAATACCGGATGTTTGGGACGCCAATTTTCAATAATTTCCTTATTTATCATGGTATCAGGAAACGGGGCTACTGTTACCAATGGTCTGAAGACCTGCTCATTGCGCTCGATGCGTTACGACTTACGAGCCTCGAGCTGCATTGGGGCGAAGCGAACCCCGGCACGTGGCGCGAGAATAACTGTATCGTCGTGACTGCCAAAGGACAGCCATTCCAGCGCGGGATCATGCTGGAGTGCTGGCGGCATCTTGGGCATCTCTACTTCGGTCCAGTGGTCGCCGCAGCCGTCACCGATTCTGATCCCTACGTGGAGAACAGCGCGTACGCGCGCTTCATCCTGGGCAAATCATCTCGGAACGCTTCCGGGGTTAGTCATCCCGTTGCTTTCGAGACCGGTGTTTTAGCGAAGGGAAAACCGCACGACTAGTCGGTAGAGTGCCTCAATGGCATTAAGGTGCTCACAGGTTCGAATCCCGCAGGATGATCGGGGCCTTTGGCATACTGGGAACGAAATGTTTTCCAGACATCGGGATACTTCTCGGGAGAAAGCGCATTTAAGGCAATGCTCAACGGCATCCCTTCCTCATTGAAAAGTCTGCCAACTCGAGGAATACCCCATTCTATCGCGTATTGACGAAACGACTCGTCGACAACATCCGGATCGCGCGCAACCATGTCCGGTCGAAAATTAGGACCGTGGCCAAAACCCCACACCTCAACATAGAGAATGAAGCAGACCGCGACCTTTTTCCCGCCTGGCCACGCTTTTACATGAATGGGTTCTCGCGGCAATCCCGTTATCCAGTCCTTTGCATTTTCACTGACAGCTGGGGCCGCTGAAATAAGCAGACCGATGACCGCCAAAAGGATGTTGGTCCCTG
>CATPBS010000006.1 GCA_955652715.1 uncultured Candidatus Udaeobacter sp. | reverse complement strand
GACGGTTCAAGCTTTCGTGGGGCACGGAGGAAGAAACAATCGGTTACTTCCGGGTTGATCCATTGGGCCGGCAGTGCTTAGTTGCAGCCCCCCATGACTCCGGGTTCCACACAAGGATCTTTGGCAGGTTGCCATTGGCCCTCAACCGACTGGCGGGCTCAATGATCTACCCGCATCTCGACTAAAGGTTAGACTATGGCTGAAATCCGACGGGAAACGCAACAACACTCCGGGCTGAACCTGAGCAACATCCTCTTCGCTTTGTTCAAGCACAAGCGAATGATCATGCTTTGCGCGGTGGTAGGCATCATCGCCGCGGCGGCGTTTTATTTTCTCTATCCGCCTGTCTACGAGTCCCAGGCCAAGTTGCTGGTGCGCTATGTTTTGGAAAGGAGCGCCGTCGACCCGATCGAGGCAGAGAAAGCCGCGACCGCGTTGAACGACACAACGGATAAAGTGATCGGCGCTGAAATGGAGATTCTGACCAGTTGGGATCTGGCCGTGCAAGTCGCCCAGGCGATCGGTCTCAAACGATTGCTGCCGCTTTCTGGAGCGTCGGCAACAGAAAGTGACGCGGCTCGCAGCATTAGTTTGGGCTTGAAAGTGATTTCTAACAAGGGAAGCAACATCATTTTGGTATCCTATAAGAACCGTGATCCGCAGATCGCGACGCTCGTTTTGCAGGAACTGTTGAGTCGTTATTTCATCAAGCATCTTGAAGTGCACCGCTCCGCTGGTGCCTTCGATTTCGTAACCCAACAAACCGATCAGGTTCGAACGCGCTTAAACCAAATGGAGGATGCCTTAAAGTCGCTGAGGGACAAGACGGGGATTGTCTCGCTTAAAGAAGGCTCAACGGCTCTTACTACCGAGGCGGCGAAAACCCAGGAAGAGCTTAATGCCGCCGAGGCGGAGCTGGCCGAACACCAAGCGCTTGTTAAACAGGTGGCGGAGAACAAGTCAAAGACGTGGAGAACAAAAAGCCAGCTATCTGAAAAAAGCCCCGTATCTGAACGAGCTCGTGTTGCCGGTATCCAGGCAAAAGTCGAGACACTTAAGTCCCGGCTTTACGATATTCAGCAGAGAATGAAGCAGCTTTCGGAGCTGAGGCCGCAAATTGAAGAATTGGAGCGGAAGCGGGAGATAGACGAAGCGAATTACAAGTATTTCGCGGCAACGCTCGAAAAGGCGCGCATCGACGAGGCTTTGGACCCCTCCAAGATGCCCAACATTAGCGCCGTCCAGCGGCCCTCCCCGCCCATTCTGGCAACCACAAAGCGTGATAAGATTGCCATGGGACTGGCTGGCGGAGGGGCAGCGTTGGGTATAGCGCTCGCGTTGTTAAGGGGATCGGTCTTGAACCGGACCGTTAGACGGCCGCTCGAGTTGGAGACGCAGTTGCACATTCCGCTCATGCTCTCCATACCGTATTCCGCCGCCCGGAACGGCCATTTGGCCTTGCCTCCGAATGATTCAACGGCGAATCCGGGAGCACTCGCAACGAGACCGCACCACTCTAAGTTGGCGCCCTGGGAGGCCGGCCATTTCATCCGGCCGTATTGTGAAGCAATTCGGGATCGCCTCGGTCTTTATTTCGAACTCAAACATTTGACGCATAAACCGAAGCTCGTGGGTATTGCCGCCTTTTCAGAAGCAGCGGGAGCTTCCACCATCGCCGCCGGGCTCGCTGCCTCACTTTCGGAAACCAATGACGGTAAGGTCCTTCTCGTCGATATAAACCTGGGCCCCGAGGACGTTCACCCGTTCTTCAAGGGCAAGCCTGCGCATTCTCTTAACGCAGCTCTCGAGCGACACAGTGCGATCGCCTCGGCTGCGGATAATCTCTATCTGGCTACCGTGGGATCACCCAAAACTGGGCCGGCGCAGCTCGGCTTGAAAAAATTCTTCGACATGATGCCAAATCTAAAAGCGAGTGACTTCGACTACATCATTTTCGACATGCCTCCGCTAAGCCAGACGAGTCCCACGTCGGGGATGGCTGCTTTCATGGACAAGCTTTTGCTCGTGGTCGAGGCGGAAAAAAACAATCGCGAGCTTATAAAGCGCGGCTACGGGAAGTTGGTCGCGGAGCGAGACAATGTTGCGGTGGTGGTTAACAAGGCGCGTTCCTACGTTCCGAAGTGGCTCGATGCTGAATCTTGATCGAATGCATTCATAACGGCTGCACTGTGGTCGCAATTCTTGCAGGCGGTCGCTCCTGGTTCCTCGGAGGGTTGTAGTGTCTCTTAGCGCGACCAGCCGAACTCGCAATACCTCGTGTTACGCAATAGAATTTATTACGGGCTAAAGCCGCTCATCCCGCGGCCCATCCGAACGAGGGTGCGGCGCCGCATCGCGGCGCGTGCTCGTGAGCGCGCCACGAATGTGTGGCCGATCATGCCAGGCTCGGAACAGCTGCCTGAAGACTGGCCGGGCTGGCCCGACGGCAAGAAATTCGCTCTTGTGCTGACGCACGATGTGGAAAGTGCAGTTGGTTTGCGGAAGTGCCGGGAGCTGATGCAGCTCGACCTGGAGTTCGGGTTTCGCTCCTCATTCAACTTTGTTCCCGAAGGGGACTACCGGGATCCTCGTGAACTAAGAGAGGAACTGGCGCAAAATGGCTTTGAGGTAGGGATCCACGATCTTCGACACGACGGGCGGCTCTATCAATCCGAAAGGGAGTTCAGGCGGAAAGCGGTTAGCATTAACCGCTACCTCGCTGACTGGGGAGCGGTAGGATTTAGATCGGCGTTCATGTTGCACAAGCTGGACTGGTTGCACGAGTTGAAGATTGCATACGATGCATCGACATTCGATACGGATCCATTCGAGCCTCAGCCCGAGGGCCGTCACACGATCTTTCCCTTCTGGGTTCCTCAACCGGGTACGAATCACGAATCACAAATCACCAATCGCTCCGCTAGCGCCCAACCCGGCTACGTCGAACTTCCGTACACTCTGCCGCAGGATTCAACCCTGTTCCTGTTGTTGCGCGAAACCACTCCGGAGATCTGGATGCAAAAGCTTGATTGGATCGCAGAGCATGGAGGGATGGTCCTTCTCGATACGCACCCAGATTACATGTCTTTCGGCGGTTCGCCGCAGACGGCAAAGGAGTATCCCGCTGCGTTATACCGCGAGTTCCTCACTTACGTCAAAACCAAGTATGCAGGCGAATACTGGCATGCTCTCCCGCAGGAAGTAGCGGGACACTTCATCCAAATTCGTTCCTCTAGAGCGAGCGTCCGCAAATGTGACGATCTCGCCTCCCCGAAAATTCGCCGGCTGCGCGGCAGACGCGTCGCAGTCCTGCTCTTCTCGCACTATCCTGCGGATCCTCGGCCCAGAAGAGCGGCCGAGGCATTAGCAGCCCAGGGCGCTAACATTGACCTCATCTGCCTGCGTGATGGCGATGGTGAGCCGGCACGTGAGACTTACGGCCGTATCAACGTCACACGTGTCCGGTTGAAGCGCCATCGTGGCGGCAAGCTCGGGTACATTGGCCAGTATGCCGCGTTTGTCTTAACCTCATTTTTCTACCTCGCCTCGAGATCACTTACTCGCCGGTACGATCTCGTCCATGTGCATAACATGCCGGACGTCCTCGTTTTCGGTGCGATCATCCCGAAATTCCTCGGCGCAAAGGTCATTTTGGACTTGCATGATCCCATGCCCGAGCTGATGCAGACGATCTTCAAGCTGTCGGAGGACAGCTTCAGCGTGCTCGTGTTGAAGCGACTGGAGAAGTGGAGTATCCACTTCGCGGATCTCGTGCTGACCGTGAATCTCGCATGCAAGAAGATCTACTCTTCGCGCAGTTGTCAGCAGGATAAGATCAAAGTCGTAATCAATTCGCCTGATGACGAGGTCTTCCGCTTCCAGTCCGGAGATGTTTGCCGCGTGCATGTAAAAAACGGCAATGGGTCTAAGCCTTTTGTGATTCTTTATCACGGCTCGTTAGTTCGCCGGAACGGTTTCGACCTGGCCTTGGAATCCCTGGAAAAGGTGAGGAAAAACATTCCATCTGTTCGGCTGAGGGTTTGCGGTAAGCGAACAGACTTCTTCGAGAAAGTGATGGAATGGGCCCAGCAACGGGGACTCGACAGAAATGTCGATTACCTCGGCGTTCGCAATCTCAAAGAGATCGTCGAGGCAATCAAGGATTGCGACCTCGGGATTATCCCCAACCACCGCAACATCTTTACTGAGATCAATACGCCCACGCGCATCTTCGAATACCTGGCACTCGCGAAACCGGTGATTGCCCCCAAAACAAAGGGCATTCAGGACTACTTCGGCGACAATGACCTGATCTTTTTCGAGCTCGGGAATCCGGACGACCTCGCGCGAAAAATTGAATTCGCCTATTCTCATCCGGTTGAAGTGGCCGAAACGGTGAAGCGCGGTCAGGCAGTTTACCTTTCGCATACATGGAGCCGCGAGCGGCTCACCTTGCTGAATTCTATTGGCAAACTTCTTTAGACGGATGGCAAATACTGTGGACGCTCTCTGTCTCTTACTCTTACTCGTCCTCCTGATCGTGCTCCAACACCCCAGTTCTGATGAGCACCACAAAAGAAAGAGTAAGGGCAAGAACATCCATTAGAGCCTGGGACTATCTACCAAGCGGGGTCCCATCAACCCTCTTCGCTCGGAAATGATCGGTGTTGTTGTCAATGGGACTAAACATTCCACTATTGTCGAGTTCTTTGAGTTGTTTAAGACGCCCTGGGAGTTCTGCCGCCCGGGAACCCGGTACGATGTTCTACTCTGCTCAAACAGCCTGGTTCCAGAGAACAGCGCCAGGCTGCTTTTGCTTTATGGCTCGCAGCAGCAAGCATTCGAGCAATGCCGAGGAATAAAGACGTGGTCCGTTCACGGACACGATTTCGTTTCTTTTCACGGTGAACGAATGCCAATTTATGGAAGCTGCCTTCTCTTCGAAGGCCAGGGCAACAAGGTCCTCTGTCACGAGGGAACAAACTCGGCCGCTGCTGTCTCGATGGTATCTGGCGCCCAAGCGGTGGTGCGTCTAGGCTTCGATTTGTTTGAAGAAGTCCACCACCTCTTAACAAAGGGCCAACCAGCAGAATTCGCTAGCATACCCACACTGGAACTCCACATCTCCCTGCTCCGCGAGCTGATCGTTAGCCAGGGAGTGGCTTTCGTCGAGATACTTCCTGTCCCCGCAGGACATCGCTTTATAGTGTGCCTCACTCATGACGTCGATCACCCGCGCGTGCGCTATCATAAGTGTGACCGCACGATGTTTGGTTTTCTTTACCGAGCGCTGGTTGGATCAGTCATCAACTTTTGTCGAGGAAGGAGGTCTCTTCGGCAGGTAGCTGTCAATTGGAAGGCAGCGCTTTCCCTGCCCCTGGTGTTCGCTGGACTTGCGAAAGACTTCTGGAACCAGCTCGATCGCTACCTGAAGCTGGAAAGGGATCTTGCCTCGACCTTCTTTGTTATTCCGACAAAGGGGGACGCGGGCGTTGATTCTCACGGTCGAACAAGAGCAAACCGCGCCTCGCGCTACGCTTCGGCCGATATTGCGGATGACTTAAAGAAGCTGCTTTCCGCCAATAGCGAAATCGCTGTCCACGGCATCGACGCGTGGCGCGATAGCGCAAAGGGTCGTGATGAGCGCGAGCGCATCCAGGAGATCACGGGAACGGTCGAGATCGGCGTTCGGATGCACTGGCTTTACTTCAATTCGCAGGCGCCATTGACGATCGAGAAAGCCGGCTTCTCCTATGACTCAACGTTTGGCTACAACGAAACGATCGGATATCGCGCAGGAACTAATCAAGTCTTCAAACATCCCAACGTCGATCATTTACTGGAACTCCCATTGCACATCATGGACACGGCGCTGTTTTATCCGTCGTACATGAACTTGTCCGACGAGCAGGCTGGCGCTGCAATGCTGCCGTTGATCGAGAACGCGACAAGATTCGGCGGTGTCCTCACCATTAACTGGCATGACCGGAGTCTTGGGCCCGAAAGGTTATGGGGCGACCCGTATGTGACTCTGCTCCACGACTTGCGCGCGAGGACACCCTGGTTTGCCACAGCGGCGCAAAGCGTCTCGTGGTTTCGCAAGCGGCGCGCGACATCGTTCGCCAGAGTCACACAGGATGGAAGCATCCGGGTGCAGTTAGCTACTGAGCGAACCGCCGCTGATCTTCCGCCATTAACAGTGAGGGTATATAACGGCCGCGCTTCAAAGGACAACCTCCCTCACTCGCGGAGCGCAGCATTCGAGGACTTCACAATCGACAAATCAGACCAGGTTCTGATCGCTGCCTAAAGCGTTAAAGCATTGCGGTGGCATTGTGGGAAAGGGTTTGCGATACGCAAAGCTCATTGCGGCAGAGGGCGGTGATGGCCCCCCAGCCCGAGGCGTGGCAGACAGCATAAAATGAAGGGTAACATTTATTTGTGGACGAGGATGCCCAGAACGAGGCCGATAAGGATTCCGATGCCCAACAGCAATCCCATTAACCCATCCTGCAATTGGGGGAATATTTTCAAAAGCGTTTCTCATGATCTTTTTACTCACTCTTGGGGGCAAAACATAGTCGTTAGCATAGCTCTATTAATACTGGCTCCGTCGATTGGCTATTACTTCATGAAGGACCTACGAGGCATGTGGCTTGGGTTCGGCGCCGGAATAACCACTCTCTGCTGGATTGTATGGCCTGCGCTGATTAGACAAATCGCTCCGGCACCTAAGCCGTCCGAAATCTCAACACCATCAACCTCTAAAACTGCACCACCTAACCTGGACTTTACAGTCGCTGTGGAAGCTGGATGGCTACACCGCAAATCTATGGATGAAAATTTTTGGATGATACACGGTGACAAAAAAGGATCAATAATTGCATCGCCAATTAATGGTATATTATACATTCGATTCACTAATTTAGGTGACGCACCTATAATGATCGACTCTTATTCGATCGAGGTACTGAATGGCAAACAAGAGTGGGTGAGACTTGTTACTATCGACGCGCACAGCGGCCATGTTTATAATCGTGGTCGTACCAATGATATGAAGCAAACACGTCGATCTAATATAGAACAAGACACATTTGATTATATGATTGCAAACAAAGACCTTGAACCTCGTCATACGGTTAGAGGCTGGGTCTTTGTCGAGGCCCCTGAAGCCGGTTTGGAAAGCGGAAAAGAAGCACGTTTTAATGTAACGGACATTCTTGGTAATAAAGCTGTACGGCCAATTAAGGTCTTGACAGGAGGCTCGCAATCCGTACAACCAAGATTGCTTCATGTTGGAGAAACAAAGGACCTTAGCCAAGCGCGCAGACAATTCTATAGCGAGGCCAACCCTTAGGCGATGGAACGTAAAAGACCAACGAGCGAGGCGCCATTTGAGCGATTCCGTGAGCTTGCGAAAAAGGTGGTAAGCACACCTAAGTCGGAGATCGACAAGCGCGCGAAGGACTGGAAGGAATCGAGAGAACGCGACAAAGGCGAGACGGCTAACGAATAGCCGCAACCGCCCTGTCACGGCCAACCACAAGATCGACGCAAGTTCATGACAGGCTCCTAGTCCTTCTCGTTTTTCCTTCGACCTCCTTTCTGTCATGCTACCAAATTTAGTCCTTGCCCAATTCGGATGTGGCTATTGGGGCCCGAATCTCCTGCGCAACTTCTCGGCCTTGCCTGGGTGCACGGTCAAGTACGTGGTGGATTCGAGCGCGGAACGCCGCGGCTTTGTGGAGTCAAATTTCCCTCTCAGCCGCGCGATCGAGACGCATCAGACTGTTCTCGACGATCCCAGCGTTGATGGCGTGGTGATTGCGACACCCGCCGCAAGTCACTTCTCACTCGCTAATCAAGTCCTCGACGCCGGCAAACACGTTTTCGTAGAGAAGCCGCTCGCGACGAAAGTTGCCGAGGTCGATGAACTCTCGAAACGCGCTGCCGAGCGAAATCTTGTCGTCATGACGGGACACACTTTCATTTACAACGCTGCCGTGCGTTACGTGAAGCAACTGATCGACGCGGGCGAATTGGGAGAGATCCGCTACATCTACAGTCAGCGCCTTAACTTGGGCCGTATCCGTGCCGACATCGATGCCCTCTGGAATTTCGCGCCCCATGATATCAGCATTATCCAATACTGGCTTGGGAACCCGGAGCCGGTCTCGGTTTCCAGACAAGGCATGGCTTATATGCAGGATGGAATCGACGATGTCGTCTTCCTGAGTCTTGAATACCCGAATAAAGTTATCGCTAACATTCACGTCAGTTGGCTGGATCCTCAAAAGGTGCGAAAAATGATTGTCGTCGGCTCGCGCAAGATGGTCGTTTATGACGACATAGCCGAAGACAAGATCACGATTTACGACAAGGGAATTGACCGGAAGGCGATACTTGGTGAAAACATGGATTTCGATAGTCCGCGGGTTTCGCAGTTCAACTATCGGAGCGGCGATATTCTGATACCGGAGGTCAAGTTTGCGGAACCGCTCCGCGTCGAGGCGGAACACTTCGCCGACTGCATCCGTAATTCACGCGAACCACTCACTGGGCTCAACCACGCGCGAACTGTCGTTTCGATCCTCGAGCGCGCGCGACCGCTGAACGGCCAGGCCATCCGTCAGAGTTCTGCGGTATGAATCCAGCTAGGCGCCGCACGGTCGGGTTCGTCAACGTGAAGTTCGGTGCAAATGTCACCGTCATAGAACCGACAAACTTATATGGTTGTGAAATCGGCGATGAGACTTTCATCGGACCTTTCGTTGAGATACAAAAGGGAGCAACCATCGGGAAGCGGTGCCGGATTCAATCCCACTCGTTCATCTGCGATCTGGTCACGATTGGGGACGACTGCTTCCTTTCTCATGGCGCGATGTTTATTAATGATCCGTTCGTCACCGGTGGCCCTGCCGGAAAACCGCAGCTCTGGCGGCCAACCAAACTTGGCAATCGTGTGAGTATCGGAACAAATGCCACGATCCTCCCGGTCACGATCTGTGATCAAGTGGTCATCGGAGCCGGCGCAGTTGTTACCAAGGATATTACCGTTTCCGGCATTTACGCGGGCAATCCAGCCCGGCTGCTGCGCCGTCTCTAGAGCAGCAGCCTGACGACTGATGACCGACGACTGATGGCGGAGAAGCAAAGACAAAAGAAATGAGTGAGAAGATATCGAGCTTCAAGGAACTGCGGGTCTACAAGCTGGCATTTGAAGTTCAACAAGAAATCTTCGAAGCCTCCAAACGATTCCCAGCGGAAGAGCGTTATGCCTTGACCGACCAAGTCCGGAGAGCGTCAAGATCAATCGGAGCCAATATATCCGAGGCTTGGCAAAAGCGACGTTATCTCGCCCACTTTGTCAGCAAGCTGACTGATGCAGATGGCGAACAGGCCGAATCTCAGCATTGGTTAGACACAGCCGCGGCTTGCAACTACATCTCCGAAGAGACGTGGAGGGGCTTGTTAGAAAAATGCTCAAGGATTGGCCAAATGCTTGGAACTATGATGGCCAAGCCTGAAAAGTTCTGTAAACAGTCCGGTTAATCGCTCTTCCGTCCTCCATCCTCCAACATCTGACCTCTGTCCTCGGCCATCTGCCATCCGTCCTCCGTCTGCGCCATGAAAATCCCCTTCGTTGATCTGCACGCGCAATATCTGACGATCAAACAAGAGATTGACAAAGCCATTGCCGACGTGATCGCCCAGTCTGCCTTCATTCGCGGGCCGTACGTGGACGCTTTCGAGGAGGCATGGGCGCGAGCGCTTGGCGTGAAACGTTGCGTCTCGTGCGCAAACGGCACGGACGCGCTTTACATTGCGATGCGCGCCTTGGGCGTGAAACCGGGCGATGAAGTCATCACGTCGGCCCATTCCTGGATCTCAACATCCGAGACGATAACGCAGGCCGGCGGCCGGGTCGTGTTCTGCGACACGGATGAGGAAACCTTCACGATTGATCCCGCCGATATCGAAAGAAAGATCAGACCTGCCACGGTCGGAATCATTCCGGTCCATCTTTACGGGCAACCGGCCGACATGGACCCAATTATGGCGATCGCCCGGAAGCATAAACTTTGGGTAATTGAAGATTGCGCGCAGGCGCATTTGGCCAAGTACAAAGGCCAGTTTGTCGGAACCTTTGGCAACGTTGCGACCTTTTCCTTTTATCCAGGCAAAAACCTGGGTGCGTATGGGGATGCCGGATGCGCTGTGACCAATGACGACCGTCTGGCGGATTGGATGACAACCTTCGCGCGTCACGGCGGCAAAGGCGAGCACGTCATGGAAGGGATCAACAGCCGCATGGATGGATTCCAAGGCGCGATCCTCAACGTCAAATTGCCTCATCTCTCCGCCTGGACGAAAGCGCGGCAACGCGTGGCGGCAAAGTACGATCACTTCCTGGAAGGCGTCGGCGATATCGGCAAGCCGGAAGTCGCTGCGGGCTGCGAGCACGTTTATCACCTCTACGTTATCCGCACCGAAAAGCGCGACTCCTTAAGAAAGCATCTTACCGATGCCGGCGTTGCAACGGTCTTGAATTATCCAAAAGCGTTACCGTTTTATCCTGCTTACGCCTATCTCGGCCACGAGCCGGCCGATTTCCCAGTGGCTTACGCCAACCAATCATGCATTCTGTCGCTGCCCATCTATCCGGAGATAACAGACGAAATGATTGAGTTCGTGGTCGAACATATCGACAGCTTTTTTCAAAAATCTGAAAACCCCTTAGGGATCGAAGGTCAACTGGCAGAGCGCCACGGTTAAAGGTGAAAGCGCAACGCTTTAACGATTTAACGGTTTAACGATTCAACGGAACCACCGTCTTCTGCCCGAGCCATGAAGCAAATTGTGATCGTCGTCGGTCTCGGAGAGGTCGGCAAAGCATTGATGGAGATCGTTAAGAGCAAGCATCAAACCTTCGGCGTCGACATCAATCTGCCTGGATCGGTGTCCCAATGCGATGTCATGCATATCTGCTTCCCATTCCAGAGCGACAAGTTTGTTGGACAGGTGGTAGAAT
>CATPBS010000005.1 GCA_955652715.1 uncultured Candidatus Udaeobacter sp. | reverse complement strand
TGGCAGAGCAGTGGACTGAAAATCCACGTGTCGGCGGTTCGATTCCGCCCCCAGCCACACCTTCATCGCGAGGGATTTATGTTGCCTCGCGAGGCCGGCATTTCATTTGCCCAAAATTCCTGCAAACCATCCTTTTCTCTGGGTCTTCAAAGCTTGCTGGAACTGCTCCTTCACAAAATTGGGGTCCCTCGCGTGAGCCATCGCGTCCATGAGACTTATGCGCTCAGCCAGAAGCAACTCGATAAGACTATCGTCCACAGTATGCATGCCGTCCGCACTTCCTATTTGAATCAGTCCCGGTATCTGCGAAAGCCGCCGGTCCCGGATACACGCCTCGATTCCCGAGTTCACCGTTAACAATTCCGTGGCCAAAACCAGGCTGCCTGCCTTGTCGCTTCGCGGCAGGAGATACTGGCACACCACTCCCAACAGCGACCACGCAAGTTGGGCGCCGACGAACTGCTGGCCCTCCTTTGGAAAGGCATCAAGAACGCGCCCAATGGCCGTTGGCGCATCGTTGGTGTGCATGGTTCCAATCACGAGGTGCCCTGTTTCCGCCGCCGTAATCGCAGTCTGGATCGTATCCGTGTCCCGCAACTCGCCAACAAGAATGATGTCCGCATCCTGTCTCAACGCGTTCTTGAGCGCTGACGCGAAGCTGTGCGTGTCGGCACCAACTTCGCGCTGGTTCACCAGGCTTCGCCCCTGCGAATGAACAAATTCGATCGGGTCCTCAATACTGACGATGTTGACGGAACGCCGTCTGGCTATCGTCTGGGCCATGCTCGCCAGCGTTGTGCTCTTGCCTTCACCGCTCGCGCCAGTCACCAGCACCAGCCCGGCGTTCTCGTCACACCAGCGGTCCAGCATTGGAGAGTGTCCTAACGACTTTAGATCGGCGATCTCAGAAGGGATATGTCGGAAATTGGCCTCAATCGCGCCTGACACATAACACGCGTTTCCGCGATAGCGGCCGAGATCATCGACCTGCAACGCGAAGTCAATCTGCCAGTCGTTTTCCAGCTTCGACCGTTGCCCCTCCTTTAAGGTATCGATCACCAGCCTCCTTGTGTCCTCCCCGGAAAGCGGCTCTTCCGTCAGCGGCTGGAGGACACCAGCGACCCGCGTCATCGGTGGCGCCCCTGCTGTCAAATGCAGATCAGAAGCCCCCTGCTCTGCGGCGAGCGCCAGAAAATCGATCAAGTCATGTTCCTTCATAAGGATTCAAATGGTGCGGAGGACTCGCCTAGCCGATTCCCCTCATGGCGCGACGAAGCTCGGCTTCATTGCTGACCGAAGCCATGGCGGTCGCTTCGGTGATGATCTTGGCCTGGAGAGCTTTGAGCGTCGATTGCAAAAATGAAACGGCGGAAGGGTCCGATCCGCGGGCAATATATTGATCAATGTTCTGCAACTCTCGTCTCGCGATCCAGTCGCGCATGGCACCCGCATTTTCGACGTGTTCCACCAGCAAATGCAAGCCTCCGTCAGTAGATTCAACCAGCTTCTGGCACATGACGCCAGACAACTGGTTTGCCAGAAGGGTCACACCATGCTTCGCGTCGTCGGCTGGGAAAAGATTCAAATAGCGCTCCATCGTGTCCGCAACCCTCTCCGAATGCATGGTCGAAAGAACAAGATGTCCGGTTTCCGAAGCCTGCAGGGCCGTCAACGCAGTCTCGTAATCCCGGATCTCACCGAGAAAAATGACATCTGGCGCCTGACGGAGCGCACTCCGTAAGCCGGTCGCGAAAGCGCCGGTGTCGCGTCCAACCTGTCGCTGGGTGAAATGACAGCGATTGCTGGCGAACTGATACTCGACGGGATCCTCGATCGTCACCACATGTCGCGCCAGGTTATCGTTCATCCATTGAAGGAGGGCTGCGATGGTGGTGGATTTCCCT
Organism: uncultured Candidatus Udaeobacter sp.; assembly: GCA_955652715.1. Taxonomy (GTDB): domain Bacteria; phylum Verrucomicrobiota; class Verrucomicrobiia; order Chthoniobacterales; family UBA10450; genus Udaeobacter. The sequence goes on along the minus strand of CATPBS010000005.1, from coordinate 2,135 downwards.
GAGCCGGTTGGTCCCGTCACAAGTATCAGGCCGTGCTCGCGAGCGCCCCAGCGGGTCAGGAGCCATTCGGGCGCTCCGAGCGTTTTCAAGGCAGGCACGCTGGTCTTGATGCGACGCAGGACCGCACCGAGGCGTCCCATGGTGCGGTGCAGGTTCACGCGGTAGCGCGTATGCGTGCGCGAGATGAAGCCGCTGTCGCGATCCGTTTCGCCTTCCGTGTTCGCGCCGCAGGCCTGCCAGAATGCAGTCATGTGCGCGAGCGACATGGGTTCCTCGCCGAGGACGACGATTTGTTCATTGATCTTAAGCCGCGGTACCTCGTCCTCCTGAAGGAAGACGTCGCTCGCCTGCTGCTGCTCCGCGGCGTCGAGAATGCTGTCGATGTTTTGCGGCATGGCTCTCGCAACTTCTACCACACGCGGATACGTGGCAAACGTTGCTGACTGATCTGGAAACTGCGCAAGAGGTGTTATTGCTCGCTTGGTGCGGGAACGGTTTTGGAATTGGCGGGGTGGGTTTCTCGGTCTATTAAAGTGATGCAAATGTTGATTGTTCTGAGTTGACTGTGCTTCAGCCCTGGCTCTCCGAATATGTTGATTCTGTGCCGGAAGTCATTGGCGTGTAATTGTGGTGCTAACGAGAATAAGATCAGCCACCCAGCACTTTGAGAGAAAAGCTGCGCATTGTTGAGTGGGTTACAACAAAGTGCCGGGTTGGCTGAATCGTCATTAACTGGGGTTTGGTTGGAGCAGCGAAGTCTAGCAAGGCGAGCTGCTACAAATCAACTCCATGAAAATGAAGACTCCCCTTTATGCAGCATTGGATCTGCACAGCCGTTACAGCGTGCTGGGCAGTATGGACCACAACGGCAAGACGCAGCCCCGGATACGTTTTGCGACCCAGGTCGACACACTTCGGGCGCAGGTTAAAGCGCTCAAACAAAACAAGCGACCGTTGCATCTGACATTGGAAGCGGGGGCGCTCACGCGCTGGGCTAGCGGGATTGTGCGCCCGCTAGTGGAGCGGCTGATCATTTGCGAACCGCGCCACAACCGCTTGATCAATTCGAACCCGACCAAGAGCGACGAAGCGGACGTGGAAGGGATGTGTTTGCTTCTACGCTTAGGCAAGCTCAAAGAAGTGTGGATGGGAGTAGATCGCACCCGGGAGATTTATCGTGCGCTGGTCTACGAGTTACTCAACTGGCGCGATGCGCAGCGCGAGCTCAAGGCGCTGATTAAAGCGCGGTATCGGCAATGGGGCGTGTTGCGGCTCAATGGAGTGAAAGTTTTTTCCGGCAAAGGGCGCGAGGATTATCTCCAGCAGCTTCCCGCTGAAGAAGAGCGGCGGATGATGCGGCGACTGTATGCTCAGCATGATCATGCAATTGCGCAGTGGAAGGAAACACTGGAGGAAGTGGAGCGCGTCGGCGCAGAGTTTTGGGAAGTGCGCGAATTTCAGCGCATCCCTGGAGTAGGTCCGATGGCGGCGCATGTCTTTAGTGCGATCATTGAAGAGCCGGCGCGTTTTGCCAATAAGCACAAGCTTTGGAAATATAGCCAGCTGGGGATCACCGATCGGACCAGTGATAACAAGCCGTTAGGCTATCAGCGACTGGACCGGCGCGGGAACCGGGAACTAAAAAACCTCTCCTATCACGCCTGGCGCACGGCCTGCAAATCCACCACTGGGCCGAATGCGATCAAAGCCTTTTACCAACAGAGCCGTTTGCGCACCGGCAGCGTGCGCCACGCCCGGCTCAACACTCAGCGCAAAATTTTGGAGACAATGTGGATGATGTGGCTGCGACGCCAGCCATTTGATCCACAAAGATTTGCCCAAACACAAATTGCTTTTTGAGGAACAAGGCTCGGTGAAAGCGATGTGAGACTAGCCAAGGCTGGCAAAGAAATAACAATAGCAGTCACTTCAATGAAGACTTACCCGGATGACTCCCGACCAATCGATTGGTGCCCAGACTCGAGGCCCGTTTGGCGTGAATGGTGGCGCCGGGTGCAAACCAAGTTGCTCTCTTCCCCATCATGACCATGGACTACTACAAGTCCCAAGAACCTGCATGGAGGAACCGACACGTCACACTACAAGTGGCCGCATTACGTCAGTCTAACTAACCG
>CATPBS010000004.1 GCA_955652715.1 uncultured Candidatus Udaeobacter sp. | reverse complement strand
GCGGTTCCCCACAGAATGGAATGTCCCGCCCCAAAGTCCGCTGGCATCGACTGGCAACAGATTCGCGACACGGCCCAGCATTTCGCGCGCAGCTTTATTCGTGAATGTGAGAAGCAGAATGCTGCGCGGATCGATCCCGTTTTCGAGCAGGTAGGCCACGCGATAAGTAAGCGTGCGCGTCTTTCCCGAGCCCGCGCCGGCAATGACAAGGATGGGGCCCGGTGGCGCAGTCACCGCCGCAAGCTGCTGTTCGTTCAGCTCAGCCGCGTAATCGATATGGATTGATGTCGATACCGGGGCGCGTTGCAGCGTGTATTGACGAGACATATGCGATTGCGAATTGCGGATTGCGAAAAAGAACGGCAGCCAAGCGGATCGCGCAAACTTGTGCCACGCTATCGCAGCGCCGTAGCTCTGTTCCCGAGATCACTCCTTAAATAGCCTTCAGTGCGCCGTGGACCAAACGTCAGGGCCGCAATCCCGCGCATTATGGGACCGCTTCCAACGGCGTCGCCTGCGGCATCGGTTCAACCCATTTGCCGTGCTCGCGGATCAAATCCTTCAGCCGATCTACCGCTTCCGCTTCGGGAATGTTGAATTTCACCGCTGTTTTGCCGACGTAGAGATTCACCTTGCCCGGCGCGCCGCCAACGTAACCAAAATCGGCGTCCGCCATTTCACCGGGTCCGTTCACAATGCAGCCCATGATGGCAATCTTGACGCCTTTAAGGTGCAATGTCGCCGCTTTGATTTTCGCTGTTGTGGTTTGCAAATTAAATAGCGTCCGTCCGCACGAAGGGCAGGCGACATAATCAGTTTTAAAAATCCGTGACCCGGCTGCTTGAAGAATGTTGTAACTCAAGCGCAACGCCTGGCCGGGTGCTTCCTCGCCCTGCACCAAAATCGCGTCTCCGATTCCGTCGCACAGCAATGAGCCGATGTTAGTGGATGCGATCAACAGCGTCTCAAGAAAATCTGTAGGGCGTTTGACTCGTTCGCTCCCGCTCACTCGGCCTGTGGCCTGCCCGTCTATGTCGCTCAGCGCCCGCTTGGCTACATTCTGTGAAACGCCACCGTGTTGGGCGTCTGACACAGACGCCCTACAATTCAAAACATCTTTCAACAAAATGGGATGCCGCGCTTGCAACCGCGCCGCAAGCAAACGAAATGCAGCGATGACCGGAAGACCGACATCGTCTCTTAAGGTAACAAATTGCGCGCTTCGTTCGGCATTCAATTTGGCAATAGCGATCTCATCATGCGGATCGACTTCGGCAATGCCTGCGTTTTCATAGAGAATCTCCGGTTTGTAATCGCCTATTTTCTCGATCTTGTGCGCGATTTTCTCGAAGTTCGCCCGCCCGACGACTACTCGAATCAGTTCTCCGCCGCCGACTTTAACTTGTTGGCCGGGATCGCCGATCCCAGCTACAGAAATCGTGTCCGCCGCCCTCCGCTGATACGAAAACGGATCGAAGGAAATTTCGGATTTCGCATTTCGGATTTCGGATTTTGAAGCGTCGCTCTTCACGAATAAGCGGACGAGTTCTTGTGCTACTGGAATTTCGTGTGGGCTATCCTCGGTGAGAGAAACGCGGATCGTGTCGCCAATTCCATCTGCCAGGAGTGAGCCAATCCCAATCGCGCTTTTAATGCGCGCATCCTCGCCTTCACCCGCCTCGGTCACGCCGAGATGGAGGGGATAGTTCCAGTCAGGCCCAAGTTCGTTCAATCGCGCGACCAGTAACCGATAGGCTGCGATCATAATTTTTGGATTGCTGGCCTTCATTGAGAAAATGAAATCGTGATAGTCCAAGTCGCGCGCAATCCGCGCAAATTCGAGCGCGCTTTCGACCATGCCTAGTGGCGTGTCGCCGTAGCGATTCATGATACGATCCGAAAGCGAGCCGTGGTTCGTCCCGATCCGTATCGCGATGCCTCGTTTCTTGCACAGATCGACAAGGGGCGAAAACCGCTCCCGAATACGCGCAAGCTCCGCCGCGTACTGCTCATCGGTGTATTCGCGAATGACGAATTTCTTCGAATCCGCGTAATTGCCCGGGTTGATCCGCACCTTGTCGACCCATTTGGCTGCCTCCATGGCCGCGTCCGGTTTGAAATGGATGTCCGCAACAATCGGCACATCGCAGCCGCGCTCGCGCAAACCGTGCACTATACTCTCAAGATTGCGCGCGTCTTTCACTGTCGGGGCGGTGATCCGAACAATTTCGCAATCCACGTTCGCCAACTCGATTGTTTGCTGGACCGACGCATCCGTGTCCATCGTATCGCACGTGATCATCGACTGGATGCGGATCGGGTTGTTACCGCCGATGCCGACGTTGCCGACCTTCACCTCGCGTGTTTCGCGGCGGTGATAATGAAGAGGATCAACGCAATAGTTCACGAGATATCGAATTTACGAAGCCTCGACCAAGCTCGCAACGCGCCGCAGTCTATGGCGTTTGGGAGTTTTTTGCAGGCGATTGTGCCTCGAGTTGGTCGAGCTTTTTTCTGACAAACGGCAAATCCTGCACGTCGAAGAACGTGATGTAGAGCATGTAACCAATGATCACTGCAGCGCAGCTGGTCTGAACAACTTCCAGCACCCGCATGTTCACTGGTTTGCGCCGCACCGATTCAATGAGCGCCAGTACGATGTGGCCGCCATCGAGCACGGGAATTGGTAGCATGTTCAAAATCGCGAGGTTCACATTCAAAATCACGCTGAACCACAGCGCCAGCTGCCAGCCGCGTTCGCTTTGGAAAAGCAGATAGTAGATGCGACCGATTCCGACCGGGCCGCTTAAATGCTGCAACTTTACGTCCGACTTCGGCGACGCAACCGCGCCAATTGTCTTCAACGTGCTGGTCACGCTGTTGTAAACCTGCTCGATCGGATTCGGATGCTGGATCGACACGATGCCCGTCGTGTCCCATTGAATTCCAATTCGGGGCTTCATTTCGCCGCCGGTGGGCAGAAGCGTCGGCTTTACTGGAACGTCAAACCTTGCTCCGCCGCGCTCCACGTGAAGAACAAGCTCGTCGTTTGGATGTTTGCTGATGTATTCCAGCAAAGCGATCGGATTGTAGATGGGCGTGTTATTAAATCCGCGAATGATGTCTCCTGAACGCAGCCCGGCGGCCGCGGCCGGCGTGTTCGGCTCCACTTTGTCGATAATGGGTGTCTCTGCCGGATAGATCAGCAGTTGGCGCACACTTTTCCTGCGCCATCCGCGGGTCTCTGCCTTGTAAGGCTCGACCCAAACCGTTTGCACCTTGCCGTCTCGCTGGAATTTCACGGCAATTTTCTGGCCTTCGCTTCGCACCACATCCCAACTCACGCTATCGTTCATGCCCATAAAATGCCTGACGGGTTTACCGTCCACAGAAAGGATTTTATCGCCGGGTTGCAAGCCAGCCTTCTCCGCTTGCGAATCGGGCATAACATAACCGATCACCGTTGTTGCATCGGCTTCACTCACCGGATGGCCAACCGCCCAGACAATGCCGGCAAAACACAGCGCCAAAAGCAGGCTGAACAGCGGGCCAGCCATGGCTACGATGATCTTGTCGAGCGCGGAAATTTTCGGCAACCTCGCCCGGTCCAGATCAGCCTTTCCTTCGATGATGTCCATCGGCGCAAGTTGCGGCAGCGCGACGAAGCCACCGAACGGCAGCGAGCCGAGCGAGTATTGGACGCCGTTAATCGTTTTTTTCCAGAGCGGTTTGCCGAACCAGACGCCGAATTTCTCTATGTAAAGCCCTCGCCAGCGCGCGGCTAGAAAATGCCCCAGTTCATGCACCACAATCAGCAGGTTAAAAAGAATTAGAACCTCGAGCAGGATGAAAATGACCCGGGCGATGTGCAGAAGCATTGTCATTAGGTACTAGTGATCAGGTCTTGATTGGACACGCCATCGCGTCTGCCGTTGCAACTGTTTTAACGATATACCGATTTGACGCATCCCTGCGCTTCATTGCGCGCCCACTGATCGGCTTGCAATATCGCATCGAGATCCGGGTGCGCAACGGGCGCATGCCGGTTCATCACTTCTTCGACTGTCTTCCAGATTTCCACAAAACGCAGTTGTCGATCTAAAAACGCTGTGACCGCGACTTCGTTCGCGGCATTCATCACAGCGGGTAACGTGCCGCCGGTCTCGCCAGCCTGGCGCGCAAGATTTAGTGCGGGAAAGTCGTCATAACGCGGAGGGAGAAATTCCAACTTCGATAATTTCGAAAAATCGAGTGGTGGCAAAGTGTTCGCGACGCGATCCGGCCAGGTCACCGCGTATTGAATGGGAAAGCACATGTTCGAATAGCTCAATTGCGCCAGCGTGGAACCGTCTGTGAACTCGACCATCGAATGAACGATGCTCTGCGGGTGAATGACGACCTCGACGCGCTTCATCTCGACACCAAAAAGCCAACGCGCCTCGATCATTTCCAAGCCTTTGTTGAACAGCGTCGCGGAATCAATTGTGATCTTCGGTCCCATGTTCCAAGTCGGATGTTTTAACGCCTGTTCAGGCGTGATGGACTCAAAATCTTTTCGCGGCGCTTCCCGAAACGGTCCTCCCGATGCAGTGAGGATGATTCGTCTGACATCCGAAACATCGAACGCCGAATTTTCCGCATTGGATTTTGGATGTTCGAGGTTGCCTGTTCGCCGTTTCCCTTCCAAACACTGGAAGATGGCATTGTGCTCGCTGTCCACGGGCAGAACATGCACGCCATTCTCACGCGCCTCTTGCATCACGATCTCGCCCGCCATCACCAAGATTTCCTTGCTCGCCACGGCGAGATCTTTGCCCGCTTCAATCGCCGCGAGCGCTGGGCGCAAACCGCCCGTGCCGACGATTGCGACCAGCACCATGTCCGCGTCCGTCAGGCCGGCGACCTCGCGCAAACCGGCCTCTCCCGAAAAAATCCGCGGCTCGTACTCGAGCGCGCGCCGGAGG
>CATPBS010000003.1 GCA_955652715.1 uncultured Candidatus Udaeobacter sp. | reverse complement strand
GTTTGCTGTTGCTAGCCAGTTTGTAGCGGTTCTCAATTTCTTCTTCTTCGCCGGCGGCCAAGTTCGCCGAGTTGATTTCGATAATCTGATGGCGAAGAAGATCGAGCTCCTGTTCGCGCGCCGTTTGCGCGGTATTAAGCGCGGCGTGTTCTGCTAGCAGCGACTGCAGTTGCCGGAAGTGCTTGCGATATTCGTCGAGCTGTTCTTCGGCGCGCGCGAAGGAATCGAGCAAGCTTAATTGCGTATCTGCCGAGAGCAGAGATTGGTGATCGTGTGGTCCATGAAGATCGACGAGCTCGTCGCCGAGATTTTTCAGGATCGACAATGTGGTTGGCGAACCGTTGATAAATTGTCGAGTGCCACCAGTAGCCGAGAAGCTCCGCTTGATGATGAGATCGTTCTCAGACGGTTCGACACCCGATTCCACAAGTTGCGGGTTTAATTTTTGCAAATCTTCGCCGCTGAAAATTGCCTCAACCGTGCAAAGATCAGCCCCGGTGCGGATCAAAGACTTGTCCGCACGTTCGCCCAGCAAAAGTTGCAGAGCACCGATGATGATCGATTTGCCCGCGCCCGTTTCGCCCGTCACAGCGATGAAGCCCGGCGCCATCTGCCACTCGAGTTCTTCCACGAGAGCAAGATTCTTGATTCGCAACAATGTGAGGACGGCCATGGGGCGGTTGAGAGTTATTAGTTGAGAGCTGAGAGTTACGACTCTGAAGATTTCAAACCCTCAACAATCAAGTTTCAACTCCGAAAGCGTCCACCCGTCCGGGGTCACCGACCCCGGCTACAACGACGAGAAACAATCGCAATTCAAGCTCACATTCCTCGGCACCGGAACATCGCAAGGTGTGCCGATGATTGGTTGCGATTGCGATGTGTGCCGCTCACCCGACCCGCGCGACCAACGGCTGCGCTCCTCGATCTATGTAGAAACGCCGGAATGTTCGTGGGTCGTGGATACTGGCACAGATTTCAGGACACAGGCGCTGCGCGAGGATATTCGCAAAGTCGATGCGGTCGTTTTCACACATTCGCACACCGATCACATCATGGGCTTTGACGATCTCCGGCGTTTTTCGCACGCGCGCGGTTCCATGCCGGTTTATGCATCGGTCGAGACGATGCGAGATCTGGAGCGCGTGTTTCGGTTCGCGTTCAACACCAGCAGTCCGGTTCCATATTATTTGAAACCCGAGCCGCACATTATTGATGCTCCGTTTAAACTAGGCGAGACGTTGATCACTCCGTTGCCCGTGCCGCATGGCGACTCAATCGTGAACGGCTATCTTTTCTCGCGCGCGAATCAAAAGCTTGCTGCCTACCTAAGCGATTGCAGCGCCGTACCGGATGCGATTGTCGATCTTATCACTGGCGTGAAAGTCTTGATCATCGACGCGCTCCGGGATAGACCGCATCCGACGCATTTGAGTGTAGGTCAGGCGCTGGAAGTCGCTGCGCACGTAAAGCCGTGTGACACTTACTTCACACACATCTGCCACGACCTCCCGCAATCCGCCGAATCCCGGCTCCCAGCTGGTGTGCACATCGCTTACGACGGAATGAAGCTCCGTTTATAAAGTAAATTGCCCAGCGGAGCCTTTGCTTTGCAGCACCTGACTAGACCTGTGCGTGATAAACACTCTAATGGCTGCCCACATAGCTGTACTCCTCTGCTTTAGCGTCCACGGCCCAGTTGGCGATCTTCTCTTCGGGATGATGCAGGCTGATAATCCAAAATCGCCGCTCCACCTCGCGGAATCGACACGAGTCTTACCATGCAGAATGCCGTCCATGACGCAGGAACTCAATCGGAGCCTCACGCGAGGCGTGTGATCGGGCTTTTTGCTGAGCAACAGCCGGCGTGGCTGAAGTGATAATTGCAACAGCAAGGAGTGCCAAGGCCATCATAAGATCAAATCTGGATATTGCGACGGCCAGCAGATTGGCTCCAGCGATTGGTTAGGTCTGATCGTCGACTCAGTAAACTGTAATCGTCGCCTCGACGCCAGACTCGCTACCTGCAACCCATCTACCGTGCCGCTTGAACGCTGTGAAGTACTCCGCCGCTGATCAGAAGTGTACACACCTTCCAGCGAACGACGATAGCCGCCGTATTTAACACGGACTTGGTCAGGGCGAACCGCCTCGAGCCTGGTGTAAACGTGGCTCGTCATTTCGCTTGGTGTGATGAGCGCTGTGATCTGCTGAATGTCCGACTGTGAAAGCTGACCAGCATAAGGTCCAATGATCTGAAGCTGAGTGGCGCACCCGGCGACCGTGAACATGGCGACAAAGGCCACGACGCGCGGCATAGACCTAACGAGAATTCGGTCCCAAAAATCTGCAATTAAAGGCAGATAAAATCTGTATAATTCGGCTGCCTCCGGGGCGGGCGACCGCTAAAGGGAGAAGATTCAAATTTTTCATCCGCGTTATCTGCGTAATCCGTAGTTAAATCTCATCGAATGATTCCGCGTTCGCTTTGTTCGATGAATCGGATGATTTCGGCGATTTCTTCGGTCTGGGGTAATTCCTTGCGCATCGCTTCCAGCGCCTGGCGTGTGTTGTATTTCGAACGATAAATCAGGCGAAACGCTTCTTTTATTAGCTTCACGCTTTCGGGCGGAAAGTTTTTGCGTTCCAAGCCGACCAGATTAATCCCGCGAATTTCCGCCGGATTACCATCGGCGATCATGAACGGCGGAACGTCCTGGACGATTTTCGAGCAGCCGCCGGTTATGGCGAACCGTCCGATCCGGCAGAATTGATGCACCGCGGTGAGTCCGCCCATCATCGCGTGATCTCCCACCTGAACGTGCCCGCCCAACGTGCCGTTATTGGAGAAAATGACGTGATCGCCGACGGTGCAATCGTGCCCGATGTGACTGTAAGCTAGAAAATTCCCGCGATTGCCGACGCGCGTTTTGCCTTCGCTAGTCGTGCTGCGGTGAGCTGTTGCGAATTCGCGGAACGTATTTTCGTCGCCAATTTCCAAATACGTCGGTTCGCCGCGATATTTTAGATCCTGCGTTTGCTGGCCGATGGAACAGTAGGCGTAAAATCTGTTTTTACCCCCGGCCGTCATCGGCCCGCAGAGCGTGACGTGATGCTGGAGCCAACAGTTTGGTCCGAGCACAACGTCGGGTCCGACTACGCAGTACGGCCCGACAATTGTTCCCGCACCGAGTTCCGCGCCTGGATCGATAATCGCGGTTGGGTGAATTTGCACGTCGCTCATGGTCGCCGACCCCTCACCTCAGTCCTCTCCCCTTTGTGTAAGGGGAGAGGCGGAAAGTTTTCGCTGCCCTGTGATGGCTCGCGCAGGTTAGGTATCGGGGACGCCTCGCCCTTCGCAAGGGAGAGGGGGAGAGTGAGGGTTCGTTTCGCATCACTTATCCAAAAACGTGAACATCAGTTCGGCTTCGGAGACGATTGCGTCATTCACCACGCAATGGCATTTGGCTTTTGCCAGTCGTTCGCCGCGCGATTTGGTGAGCTCGGCGTGAATAAAAATGGTGTCGCCCGGCAGGACAGGTTTGCGAAATTTCACTTCGTCAGCGCTCATGAAATAGCCGATCCGGCTGGTGGTTTTCGCCAGCTTGAACAACAGAATGCTGGCAACCTGCGCCATGGCTTCCACCTGCAACACACCAGGCATGACCGGGTGACCAGGAAAATGTCCTTGAAAGAACGGCTCGTTAATCGTGACCGTTTTGACACCGACACATTTAGTTTCGGTTTCAAAGCTGATAATCCGATCGACCATGAGAAATGGGAAACGATGCGGCAGAATCTGCATTACCTGGTCTGTATCGAGTCCTCCGTCGCCGCTTGGGACTGCGCGCGGCGTGGCCATGGCGCTTCTGCGCGTCTGCTCGCGCGCGATTGATCTGGCCAGTTCCGCATTTGAGGCGTGTCCAGGCTTGACGGCCACCACATGACCGCGAATGCGCCGCCCGACCAGAGCGAGGTCGCCGATGATGTCGAGAATTTTGTGCCGGACGAATTCGTCAGCGAACCGTAACGGTTCCTTGCTTAGCACCGCCTCCCCGCGCACAACGATCGCATTTTCAAGGCTGCCGCCCTTGATGAGATTCTTATCCATGAGCGGCTTAACATCTTCGTAATGAACAAATGTCCGGGCCGGAGCGATCTCGCGCTCGAAAACCGCGGGCGTGACTTCCATCGACAAAAACTGCGCGAACTGATTGTTTGGTCCGGCTTGTGTGCATGAGATGCGAAACTTCTCGTCCGGCAACAAAACAAGCAACGCGCCCGTTTTCGACTCCACGTGCATGATGTCTCGCACGTTGAAAAATTTTCGCGGCTCCTCCTGAGGCATCACACCGGCTTTCCTGATCAGATCGACGTAAGCCTGAGCGCTGCCGTCACCGATCGGCGGTTCATTTGCGTCCATTTCCACAACGGCGTTGTCCACGCCCATTGCCGAGAGTGCGGCGAGCACATGCTCAACGGTGTGCACGCGCACCGTGCCTTCTCCGATGGTCGTGGCGCGCTCGACCGTTTTGAGGTTTTCGATCTTTGCATCAATGGTTGGCTCATCCTGCAAATCCTTACGCCTGAATTTGATTCCATGATCCACCGGCGCGGGGTGAAGTTTGAGCGTGACTTTTTCGCCCGTGTGAAGTGCGGTGCCGCTAAAGCCGGCGGCTTTGCCTACCGTATATTGAAGTTCGGGCGTAGAGGGCATGTGTAATCAGCAATCGCTTGCGTCGTAGCGGTGCTTGTGTCAAGCACCCTTCTTCTATCTCGGCGGTCACGGACCGCCGCTACAGTTCATTTCAATTCAAATTCACCGCAATCAAAGGCCAACATTTTGTCAACATTTGAGACGCGGAAGCGATGAAAACCTGCGCCATCATCCTGCCAAATCTCGACAGACTTGTCCCCAGCCTTGGCAATCGATACGCGAATCAAATTCGGCGACTCACTTACGGTGAACAACGGCAGCCCGTCCGTTGTTTTCAAGTAGCTTCCATCGATGTCAAACCCAGCGGCTACATCGATTGTTGATCGTTTATTGTTGGCCAGCGGATTTGGCATAAGTTTCACTTTCACGCTGGCACTTGAGCTGTTTTGAGGTGAAGACTCTGCGATTGGGCCGAGATCTCCCACTTTAAGAGCGCCAACGAGATAACCGCGAGCCCGATATTTTCCGGCGGGTAGATCTTCACCATCTTCATTTTTTCCATCCCATTGGGTTACCAGAGCGTCCGCGCCGATCGCGAATTCGTCGAGGTTCGCTTCCTGATGCAGAACGCGCACCAGTTTGCCGTTCCGATCGTAAATGCCGAGGCTGATCGTTCCTTCCGATGGCGGCGGAACGAAGCTGATGCGCACGGCTCGGG
>CATPBS010000002.1 GCA_955652715.1 uncultured Candidatus Udaeobacter sp. | reverse complement strand
GGCTCAACCGAGCTGAATAATTCGCGCTAGCTTGCGCTGTAATGCTTCGTCGGCTTCGCGATCATTTTCGTAACCCCAGACGATCACTTCCAGCATCTGCGCTCCGACATCGCGCCGGCCTTGCCAGGCCGCGCGCACACGGCCACGGATTGTCCAATCTTCCAGCTCGGCTGCCTTCGCGTTTTCATACGAGGAACGTCCGTCGGCATAACAATAAAAAACGTGCAGCGGAGTTCCGCGATCGTCGAACCGATACGAACGGATTGGCAAGTTCACACCGTTCACAGGGAGCAGACGTAATCCGGCGTCGCGATTCAATATCATGCCGCTGGCCGGCAAACAGACATCGGGCCGGTGAATTTTTACAAAGAGCGCGGCAGTACGTCCGGGAAACCAGCGAAAGAAGTACATCATCCAAGGCCGTCCATCGTTGCCATGCCATGTCCCGGAGCCGCCCTCGTTGTAGCGCAGCAGGTTCTGCGCTTCGGTCGGTACGGGCATTGATTTGTATCCCGTTTCGGATGTCGGCCAATTGACCGTCCATTCCATCTCGATCGCGGGCCGCTGAAGCCGATACCACGTTTGCACAGTCGCTTCTGCCAAAATTAACCAGAGCGCGAGCCCGACGAGCAAAGGACGCGAATAATTTATCGGCGCCGCCGAAGCCTCCGCCCGTTGCAATTGTGGCGCCCGGAAAACGGAACGGCGTTGCAGAATCAGACTGAGCGCCCAAAGGCCGAACAAACAGAAGAGTAAGATGGTGAGCCCCGCAGGATCATGCCACGCTTCGATCGCCTTGATTCCCTTGTGCGCGCCCACCCAAACCAAAATTGCCGTGCGCACCAGATTGCAAAAAAAAGCGAGGACGCCGGCGGCGAGCACGAGAATCATCCGCGCTAGCACGTTGAATGAGTAAAGCTCGCCTAGAAAAAGCGAGACCATCAGGGTCGCTTGAATTGAACGCACGCCGCTGCAGGCTTCCTCAATTCCGATCAGGCCGGTCCCGACTTCGATAACGTTGCCCTTTTGCACGGCCGGAATTCCCGCGATGTTAAGGAACGCAACATTTATGGCCGTGACCCCGTGCATGAGATTTTGCACGACGAATTGCTCGAATTGCGTCGGCCACGGAACCGCGACAAGAAAGAAAACGATCGGAAACGCAAAGTGACGGAGCCACGGCCGGCCACCGGCGAGAAATATGCAAGTGGCCGATATCATAATGGCCGTGAGCGAAAACGCCCAGCTGAGCAGACGCCAGTCAGGATTTGCCTCGGAAAGAAAACGGACGGGCAACAAGATCAACGCACCAAAAAATAGGAGCGCGATGGCGAATAAACGCTGTCCTGACGGCGCCGGCGCAGGCTGTGTAGTCCAGCGTTTCCAAAATAAATAAAGCGCGAGAAACGGAACGGACCAACCATAGGCGTATTGCGGATTGAACGACCACTCGCCTTTGAGTTGGTTAATCACCTCGAGCCAGAGCAGTGCAAAAAAAACCGCGATCGCGGCGAAACGCCACGCGAAAACCTCCGCGTCGGGCGAGTCGATGAGATGCGCGCGAACGAGAAGAGCCTTCATCTCTGCGATAGCGTAGCCGCGTGAAAGCAGGTTGCGAGCCTTTACGGATGCCAGAACGGAAGCTCGAAATCCGAAGCAATCCACATGCTACTGCCAAACGCAGTCGAGGATAAGCCGGAGTTTCCGTCTGCGACTCTCGCGATCGCCATCGATAGCATTTCACGAGATCACGTAGCCGGCGCCGCGATTTCCTTGATCGGCTTCGTTCTCCTTGGGGTGGCGCGCCGACGGCCAAGCGGCTGGACCCGCGGACTTTGAGAACTGCGGGAACAGTTCACGGATTGAGCATAGGAATGGGACGTGCTAATTTACGCGGGGCGGTACCAATCACAATTCGAGATCTCGCTGGCCGCGGTGCGATTGCCTTTTAAAAAAGCCCGAGCCTATCTTTCAAAAATCCTTGGAAAAATCCGTCGAAAGAACACAGCGAACGTTCATCAAGTTGGCGCTCGGCATTCCGTGTGGGATCATCTTGTTCGTATTCATTGCCTGGGGCGGCTGGCATGCTTACCAACGGTGGGAAGAACGTCATTTGGTTCGCCGGGCGGCTGCCTATCTCAGCGGCGGTGATGTTAAATCCGCGTCCTTGAGCGCGCGTAGGGCTTTACAGCTTAATTCAAACAGCACTCGGGCCATGCGAATCATGGCGCAGATTGCGGAACAGGCGCGCGACCGGGCCGCTCTCGATTGGAGACGAAGGATAGCCGAATTGGCGCCGCATTCTAGTCAAGATGATTTGGCGCTGGCGGCCTGCGCATTGCAATTTGGCGATATTAATGCCGCCGAGAAAACACTTGTTAGCATTGATGGCCGCGGAAAGCAGACGGCCGCTTTTCACGCGACGGTGGCGCGCTTGGCTAAGGCTCGGCAGGACCCAGCCAAAGCGAAAGACGAATGGGGCGAGGCGGTGCGCTCTGCGCCGAACGACGAATCATACCAAGTGCAGTTTGCGCTTTCTTGTCTTGAACAACCTACCGCGGCGCAGCGCGAACAGGGTCTCGCTCTCCTGCAGAGGCTCCGCAATTCTCCCGCGCAGCGGAGTGCGGCCACCCGTTCGCTCATTATCGATGGCGTAGCGCATCGCCAACGGGTAGAGGAGTCGCGCACTCTTGCGCGCGATCTGCAAAGCTATCCCGAAGCGATCTTCACCGATAAGCTCCTCTACCTTGGCATTCTCCGCCAATCACACGATCCCGGATACGCTGCCTATCTCACCAAGATCGAAAACGAGACTACTGCGAAACCGGACGATCTGGCGGCCCTCCTGACCTGGATGAACGCGAATGAGATGAGTATAGTTGCCGTCGATTTCGCAAGATCGGTTCCCGGGGGCACTTTAAGCGCATGGCCGGTTCCAATGGCGATGGCGGAAGCTTACGCCAAAGCCAATGACTGGTCAGGGTTAGAAAGGCTGACCGCCAATTCAAACTGGCGTCAATTTGATTTTCTGCGCCGCGCGTATCTTACCCGCGCACTTCGAGCCGAAAACAAGCCTGTGGAAGAGGAGCGTGAATGGGTTGGAGCCGTGAAAAATGCTTCGGCCAAATCTGAATCTTTGCTCTTGCTGACGCGGATCGTTTCCGAATGGGGGTGGAAGGATGAAAGTGTCGATCTACTCTGGCAGCTGGCGAAACACCCCGAAGTCCAATTCGAGGCGCTCCATACGCTGTATGTTCGGTACACAAAAGCGGGTGATACACAGGGACTTTACCGGGTGCTGTCGCGGCTGACCGACATCGATCCTGGAGATTTGAAAGTACAAAACAATCTCGCCCAAATTTCATTGCTTCTTAACGCCGATCTGGCGCGCGCGCGCGAACGCGCAGTCAATCTGTATCGTAAAGAGCCTTCAAATGCGGCCTATGCTTCCACCTACGCTTTTTCTCTCTACGCTGAAGGCAACGCCGAAGGCGCATTAGAGGTCATGAGCACGCTTCGGGAGAATCAACTCAAGGAGCCGCCACTCGCCGCCTACTATGGGATCTTTCTAGCCGCGAGCGGGGAAAAGGGGAAAGCGCGCGAGTACCTTGAGCTTGGAAGACAATCGCAAATGCTTCCGGAAGAGAGGATTTTGCTCGATCGCGCAGAGGCGGCCTCGAGATAGGGTAGGAGGTTGAGGGTTCCGTCCGGCTTCCCGATCTAGCTCCCTCGTAAACTGAGACATCTTAGCTCATTTGCAGGGCAAAAATGCACCGTGGGAACCCCCCGAGCATAGAACGTGCTATAAGGGCTATAATCTCTAGCAAATGAACTAACCTTCTAAGCGTTCTCAGTCAGGCATTACTCTGGTCGAAACAGTCATTGCCACCACCATTATCGCCATCTTTTTTGCGACGATTTTCGAACTTAACGCGGTTTGTCTCCGCTACATCGATGCAAGCAAAGAGAGCGTCGCAGCACTTCAGGGAGTGCAAGACCGCCTTGAAACCTTACGCAACCTGGCGTTTACACCCGACCCCGCCGGATCCGACCTGGCGAATGCCACCTACCTGATTGACCCCAACAACCTGATGTCTATGGTCTATCCAGCCAATGGCTCCGATTTCGCTAAAACAAAAGCGACCGAGATCGTCACCATCAGCAATTACGATACTGCCAGCAAAAGGCCGATATCGGGAACTGGGTTTACAATCACGCGTCCGCCCGGCGCCACCGTAACTCCATTGATAACCGCGCGCAGCTCGCTTGCGACCGTAGTCCTAGTCAACGTGACATATACATGGAACATGCTGGGAGGCCGGCCTGGCAGTGAGCAGACCGAAACCATCATCGCCTCGGGAACCAAAAAATGAAATTAAGCCAAATCAATAATAAAAAGGGGTTCACCCTCGCTGAGCTGATGATTGCCCTAGCGATTAGTTCGGTCGCTCTTGCCGCTACGCTCATCGCTTCAATTGCGCTCCAGAAGAGCTTTAATGCAGTTGACAATTACTTTGCCACGCAGAATCAGCAGATTCGCATCGTCGAATATCTCAGTCGGGATGTGAGACGCTCATACATCGTAACCAGTACCACCAGCCCCCAAACGGTCACTTGCACGATTCCGAAGTACATCCAAGCAGACGGTACTCGGTCCAATCCGACGCTCACAATGAGCGCCAACGGTGGAATAATCGTTGATTACGGGGCTTACGGCGCAAGGACCGTGTCGGACGCCGTGACAAGCAACAACTCTACGACCCTAACTTCCGCGTCAGCCAATTTCACGGCTGGCGACGTTGGCAAGTCAATCGCCGGTACGGGAATACCGCTGGGAACGACGATCCAAAGTTACGTCAGCGCGACAAACGTCACCATGTCGAACAGCGCGACGGCTGACGCATCCAGCGCGGAGGCCGTCATTGGCGCAAGCACGGTGGTGTACTCGATCAGCAATCAAAGAATCCTGCGCACGGAGAATGGCAATCTGACGATGATTGCGTCGAGCACCGACAATCTGCTTCCCTCCTGGTTGGACATCGACTTGTCCAATACGGAGTATCTCACGACCAGCATAACCTTCCTCCCAACCTTCACATCATGGGGGGGACAGCGGAACGAAGCGGTACAACCCTTTTTTCCACAGCCTATCTTCGCATCAAGCGTAGAGGCTGATCTCGACCATCGGTTTGACCCAATGAAAACAAAGCCACATTCGAATCAAGACGGCAGCGCCCTTATTTGTGCGTTGTGCACAATTCTGATCATCTCACTTATCGGAGCCAACGTGCTCCTAAACTGCACCACCCGCTACAATGTCTCTTCCAAGCAGGTCAAAGGCTGGAAAGAGGCCTTGTACGCCGCGGAGGGCGGGGCCGATATCGCCTTTTCCGAAGTGCGAAAGCTCCGTGAGTAGTCCGTCGACCGCTTTCAACAGTGGAGGATGGACTGCCGGACCTTCCTATAGCAACGGACCTTACTCTTTCGGCCAGAACAATAGCCTTTCGGCAAACGTAACAGTCGATCAGCTAACGGCCACGCTATCCGGTAAGCTGCAGTTTTATTATAGAATCCGCTCCCAAGGAACGGCCACGCTCTTTGGTCTGCCGCGGGTTGGCATGGATGACCGCATGGACAGTGTGACGAAAGGCGATAGTTTGCTCCGAAAGATCGATTTCAAGTACGACCATTTCAAAGCCAAGTATGGAGATGGCGACGGGAACGGATTAGCAATCCAGACCGTCCCCTACCCGCAGATCAAGCGGCGAATCGAAACGATCGCGGTTCCACAGATGGCTCTTTTCACGGGCGGGCTCAAGGTCGGCAAATCCTTCGCCGGACCCGGCCACGCTGGCTTGATTGACAGCTACAATTCAAAGAATGGCGGGTATCCTGGCACGTCTATTGCCGCTAACCCAGTTCCTTCTACCGATCCTAATTATAATTATTATAT
>CATPBS010000001.1 GCA_955652715.1 uncultured Candidatus Udaeobacter sp. | reverse complement strand
TGCCGGCTAAACGGCAGCATCGAGATCGACCAGAATCTCGCGTGGTTTGGCGCCTTCGCCGGGACCTAAAATACCGCGCTGTTCCAGAATATCAACGATGCGTGCTGCGCGCGTGTAACCGAGCCGGAGCCGGCGCTGAAGCAACGAAGTGGAGGCGCGTTTTTCCTGTCGAATGATTTCAAGGCATTTCTCGACCAGTTCTTCATCTTCGCTGGTCACGTCTTCTTCCGGCGCGGCAGTGGATTGAAGCTTCTCATGCATCGCCGTGTCAAAAGCAGGGGGGCTTTGTGCTGAAACGAATTCCATCAGGCGATGAATTTCATCGTCCGTCACGAGCACGCCTTGTGCGCGAATCAGGCGCGAAGTGCTCGGCGGGAGGTAAAGCATGTCGCCCTGGCCAAGCAACCGATCAGCTCCGTTTTCGTCGAGAATGACGCGACTGTCGATCTTGGAGGCGACCTGAAACGCAATTCGGCACGGGATATTCGCTTTGATCACGCCGGTGATTACGTCCGCGCGTGGGGTTTGAGTGGCGACAATCAGATGAATGCCCGCCGCGCGCGCCATTTGCGTGACGCGCGCGATCGCCGTCTCCACGTCCGCCGGCGCGGTTTGCATCAGATCGGCCAGCTCATCGACGATGACAACCACATAGGGAATTTTGTCGGGAATGATCAACTCATCCTCGCGCGGTACTTTCATTGTAGTGTCCGCCGTCTCAGGGGACCTACGCGCACTCTCCGGTGAGATGTCGGACTCTACACCCTCCATGGCTCTCTTTTTCGCTGGGCGCGCATTGAAGCCGACAATGTTCCGCACGCCTACGCGAGCGAATATTTTATAGCGGTATTCCATCTGGTCGATCAACCATCGCAAGGCGAGCAGCACCTTTTTTGGATCCGTTACGATCGGAAAGGCGAGATGCGGCAGCGAATTATAGGACTGTAGCTCGACCATCTTTGGATCGATGAGCACGAAACGCAGTTCTTCCGGAGTGAAGCGAAAGAGCATGCTGGCAATCAGCGCATTGATACAAACACTCTTCCCACTGCCAGTGGTTCCGGCCACTAGTAGATGCGGCATTTGTGCCAAATCAGCGATGATCCCTTTCCCGTAAACATCTTTGCCGAGCGCGAGCGGAATTTTCGCACGTGTTTTCGCTTCCTCCCAATCGGGTGATTCTAAGAGGTCGCGAAGTTTCACCATCACTTTTCGAGTATTCGCTAGCTCGATCCCCACCGTGTCTTTTCCGGGAATTGGCGCGAGAATATTGATCCGCTCGGCGCGAGTCGCTCGGGCGAGATCCCGCTCCAAGCTTACGATCTTGTCCACACGCACACCTTTTGCTGGGTACACTTCGTAGCGCGTGATCGTGGGACCTTTTGTGATGTCGCCGGGCGCCACTGCAATGCCGAACTGCGCCAGCGTATCAATCAAGATTTGCCGGACCTCTTCTAATTCGGAGGGATCAGTGGCCGCCCGGCCTTCGAAACTGTGCTCGTCAAGAAGATCCAGGCCTGGCAACACATAATTTTCCCAGCTCGAAGTAGCGGTCGAGACGCCGGAATCCGGCTTCGGTTTGTCCCCGCTTGCGCGCAATTCTGCGAGAGACGGTTTTCTGCTAACCGGCGTCACGTGCTCACTCGGTAACGCAGTTGTATCGACCACCTTCGGCGTCGGACGGCCTGCCAGTTCCTCCGCCGAAATGGCCGCCCCTATCGGTTCGGGCACAGGCATTCCTTTTTTCTTGAGCTGCTTTTCCAACGCTCGCCGCTGCTTGGCGAGCTGCCTCTCATTGATTTCCAGTTTCCCCTTGAGATCCGACCTGCGAAGCTTGCGGCGCAATTGCCATTCGCGCAGTCTTGTCCCCCCTCGCCGCGTGGCGCTGACCGTTTCGCGAATAAGATGAATCGGGCGCAGTCCTGTAACCAGAATCAGCGTGGTCGCGTAAATTCCGAGCAGGAGAATAAAAGAGCCGACCGGTCCAAGGGTGGCACGAAGCAGGCCGCGATGTGCATCCGACAAGCGATAGCCGATCAGGCCACCGGGCCCTTGGATGTCCACTGGCACCTTCAACCCGAGCAAGTGAGTGATGTCCCATAACTGGTCGAGACACGCACCAGATGTGATGAACAAAACGATCCAGGGAATTCGGGGCACCATACGCAACCGAGGATGAAACAATTTCGCTGCGCCGAAACCGAGTAGAACTGCTGCCAACAACAGCGAGGCGAAAACACCGATTAATTGATAGCAAATTCCCGCCACAATCGCGCCTAGCGGCCCAATGAAATTTTGCGCAGGATGATTCGACGGCGAAATATGGCTAAACCAAATCCAAGACGGCACATCTTTTGGCGTGTAGGAGATCAGCGCAAAAAACAGCAATGTGCCGACAAAAAGCAGAATGAGAGCGAAGACTTCGCTCCAAGCGTTCTGTTTGTCTGTGCGGGCCACCGCGTCTGATAGTAACGCCATGCCCGTGTCTTTCAATCCCGTTGTGGAGCCGTTTGTGCGAAGCGGCGGCTGTTGAAACAAACACCGGTACAACTTCATCCTCTTTCTCACGCTCGTGCTCGCGACCATGTTGGATCTTTCTAACGGCATGCCCGGGGCCTGGCTGCAGTTGCTACAGCGTTGCAGGCAAGCGGTCCCGCCGTACCCCATTGCGCTTTCGTCTTGCGCACTGCACCGCAGGCTGATAACTGTGCCAGCGCATTATGGCTTTTTCCCTCCGCCACGGCGTCATTGCCGTTTTGCTCGGCATGCTGCTGTTTTGCATATCCTGCGAAAAGCATCGGGTCGGCGAAATGCCGGACGTCCAGCGGGAACAGCCCGATCCAGCAAAGGCCTGGTCGAACGCGACAAAGAAAGATTCTGACGAATCTTCGGCTTCCTCAACGCCGGCCGAATTTGTTCCGCACGAAGCTCGCTAGGCAAAGGAGATCACATGGCTAAACACAAATACGCGACCTCACCGCTGAATATCAGCACTATGCCGCCAGGCGTGCCGTACATCATCGGCAACGAAGCAGCCGAGCGCTTCTCCTATTACGGCATGAAGTCGGTCCTGACCGTCTTCATGGCGCATTACATTTTGAATCAGTCCGGCGTCTTGGCGCCAATGCAGGAGAACGAGGCGTACAAGTACAGCCATTATTTTGTCTCCGGCGTCTATTTCCTGCCGATTTTTGGCGCGATCATCGCAGACGGTTGGATCGGTAAGTATCGGACAATCCTATCGCTTTCGATCGCCTACTGCTTTGGCAATCTCGTACTCGCGTGCATGGCCACCTCCTGGGGAATTGCAGTGGGACAACGGACGATGCTCGCAATTGGGTTGACGCTGATTTGTCTGGGCGCAGGCGGTATCAAACCATGCGTATCGGCCAACGTTGGCGATCAGTTTGGCGAATCGAACAAGCATCTGCTTTCAAAGATGTTTGGCTGGTTCTATTTCTCGATTAACGCTGGTTCCTTTATCTCTTCCATCCTCTGTCCAAAGCTCCTTGCGAATCCCAAGTACGGACCTGGATGGGCATTTGGAATTCCGGGCATAGCAATGTTTATCGCTACTTTGTTCTTCTGGGG